>JBIIYI010000177.1:0-6230 GCA_044346895.1 Phycisphaerales bacterium | reverse complement strand
GCACGATGCATCGCGCGCGGGCGCTTCGTCGCGGATCCCCGCGCGCGAGGCGGCGGGAGAAGCCTCCGTCGGAACTCCGCGACCGGTGGCCTTCACGATCGGCCAGTCGGCGGTCCTCGCGGTCATCCTGCTCGCGATCGCGCAGTTCCTCTGGATCCCGACGATGGGCTCGCGCCTCGCGTTCGCATGGGATCACGGGCCGCTCGCGATCGTCGGCCTCGCGATCGCGGGCGGATGCGCGGCCGTCGCCTACACGCTGCTTGCGATCCTCGTCGGAGTCGGCGCGAAGTGGATCCTGATCGGACGCTACCGCCCGATGCGCGTTCGCGCCTTCAGCGGCTGGCATCTGCGGCACTGGATCGTCGTGCGTCTCGTCGCGCTCTCGCCGTGGGAGGCGCTCGAGGCGACGGGGATCGCGCCGACGGTGCTGCGCCTCCTCGGCGCGCGCATCGGCCGCAACGTCCACATCCATCGCGGCGTGCGGCTGAACGAGGGCGGCTGGGACCTCCTCACGCTCGAGGACGACGCCACCGTCGGCCAGGACGCATGCCTCCGCGCCGTCGAACTCGAGCGCGGGACGCTCGTCGTCGGCCCGGTCACCGTCCGCCGCGGCGCGACGCTCGAGACGCGCGCGGGCCTTTCGCCCGGCGCGGAACTCGGCGAGGGCAGCATCCTGCGCGCGCTGTCGAACCTCGGTCCCGGCCCGGTCGAATCGTTCGCGATCCTCGACGGCGTTCCCGCGGAGCGCCTCACGCGCGCACCCGAGCCTCCGGCGGTCCCCGCGCCGCCGCCTGCGTTCCTTCGCGCGGCGTTCGCGCTCCTCCTCTTCGGCGCGATCGTCGGCGTCCTCGTCGTCCCGTGGGTGATCGCGGCGCGGGTCGTCGGACTCGAGCCGGGCGCCGAGACAGCGTCGGCACTCTTCGCGCCGGACTCCCTCCTGCCGACGGCCGCGGGACTGGCGCGCCTCGCGCTGGCCACCACGCTCGCGGGTATCGCGACGGTCGTCCTGCAGGCCTGCTGCGTGCGGCTCCTCGGACCGACGCCGCGAGGCGCGTACGCGCTCGGGAGCATCGCGAGCCTGCGGCTCTCGCTCCAGTCGATGCTCGTCGAGGGCGCGGGCAAGTGGCTCTCCGGCACGATCATGTGGCCGATGTGGCTCAACCTCGCGGGCGCGCGCATCGGGCGCGGCTGCGAGATCTCGACCGTCACCGACGTCGTTCCCTCGACCGTCGACATCGGCCGCGAGACGTTCTTCGCGGACGGCATCTACCTCGGCGGCCCGGCCCTCCATGCCGGCACCGCCACCATCGCGCCGGTCCGGCTCGAGGAATCGTGCTTCGTCGGCAACCACGCGGTGCTGCCATCGGGAACGCGCATCGCCCGCGAGACGCTCGTGGGCATCTCGACCCGCGGCGACGGACTGCCCGAGACTCCGGGCGCCTCGTGGTTCGGGCATCCCGTCTTCCGGCTGCCGAAGCGCGAGGTCGTCGCGATGCCCCGCGCGCTCACGCACGACCCGCCGCTCGTCCGGCGCGTCAACCGCTGGACGTGGGAACTCGCGCGCTTCGCGCTTCCGATCGGCCCGATCTTCCTCGCGCTCACGACCTACCGCGTGCTCGAACTCGCGCACGAGCGCGTCGACGCCGCCACCTTCCGACTGCTCGCGCTGCCGCTTGCGCTGCTCGCCTCGTGCGTCACGCTCGCCGCGAGCGTACTCCTCGTGAAGTGGCTCCTGATCGGCCGCGTCCGGCCCGGCACGCACGCACTCTGGAGCTGCTGGTGCAGCCGATGGGACTTCCTCTACGTCCTCTGGGGGATGTGGGGCGCGGTGCCGCTCGCCTTCCTCGAGGGAACGCTCCTCCTCGTCGCGTACCTCAGGCTCATGGGCTGCCGCATCGGGCGCCGCGCGCTCCTCGGAAGCGGCTTCTCGCACGTCGTCGACCCCGACATGCTGCGCTTCGGCGACGACGTCACCGTGCAGGCGCTCTTTCAGGCGCACACCTTCGAGGATCGCGTCCTCAAGGTCGATCACGTCGACATCGAGGATGGGGCGACGGTCGGCGCGAACACCGTGCTCCTCTACGGCGCCCGCATCGGGCGCGACGCGATCGTGGGGCCCCACTCGGTCGTGATGAAGCGCGAGACGCTCGTCGAGCGGACGCGCTACGAGGGCGTTCCGACGCAGCCGGTCGGCGCCGCGTGAGCCGCGCAGTTCCTCCGGCCGCGCTCACGCCCGGCGAAGCCGCAGTCCGTTCGCGACGACCGTCAGGCTCGAGAGCGCCATCGCGATGCTGGCGGCGACGGGCGGAAGCATGATGCCCGTCGACGGCGCGAGCACGCCCGCCGCGAGCGGCACCAGCAGCAGGTTGTAGCCGAACGCCCACGCGAGGTTCTGCCGGATGACCGCGAGCGTCGCTCGGGAAAGGTCGAGCGCGCGCATGAGCGCGCCGAGGTCGCCACGGAAGAGAACGACGTCGGCGCTCCCCTTCGCGATGTCCGCGCCCCCCGACATCGCCACGCCGGCGTCGGCTGCGGCAAGCGCAAGCGCGTCGTTGATCCCATCGCCGACGAAGCCGACCGGTCCGCGCGCGCGGAGCGTCCGCACGAGTTCGGCCTTCCCGCCCGGCGACAGGTCGTGACGGATCCGATCCTCGGGAATGCCGAGCGCACCGGCGACATGGACGACGGGCGCCCGCGCGTCGCCGCTTGCGATCCAGACGGCGATGCCGCGGGCGCGCGCGGCCTCGACCATCGGCGCCGCCTCGGGGCGCAGGGCGTCCTCGAGCGCGATCTCTCCGACGAAGCGTCCGTCGATCGCGACGCCGACGCGCGTCGCGCGACCCTCGACCGCGATCTCGTCGGGGACGCGCACGCCTTCGGCCGCGAGCCATGACCGCCGCCCCACGCGCACGAGACGCTTCTCGCCGTCGCGCCGGACGCGCGCGCAGGCTCCCTCGCCCGCGATGGCGCGAAACTCCGCCACGTCGCCCGTCGCCTCGAATCCGTGCTCTGCCGCCGCCATTGCGATCCCGCGCGCGATCGGATGCTCACTCGACCGCTCGACCTCGGCCGCGAGCGCGAGGACGTCGCGCTCCGCGAACCCCTCGGCGGCGCGGACCTCCGAAACGCGAAGCCTGCCCTGCGTGAGCGTTCCCGTCTTATCGACGACGAGCGTCGAGATTCCCGCGAGCTTCTCGAAGCTCGACGCCGTTCGGAAGAGGACCCCGTGCGTCGCCGCGCGTCCGGAGGCGACCATGACCGCGATCGGCGTCGCGAGCCCCAGCGCGCATGGGCACGCGACGACGAGGACGCCGATCAGCGCCTCGAGCGCGCGATCGAGCCGCATCTCCGTCGTCCATTCGGGCGGCGAAAGCAGCATCCATGCGGCGAAGGATGTGAACGCGACAAGCAGGATCGCCGGGACGAACACCGCCGCCACGCGATCGGCCGTGCGCGCGATCCGCGCCTTCGTCGCCTGCGCCTCGTCGACCATCGCCGAGATCCGCGCGAGCACCGTCTCGCGCGTCGCGCAGGACGCGACGACGTCGAGCACGCCGATCGTGTTGACCATGCCGGCGGAGACCTGCTCGCCGACGCCCCGCACGACGGGCACCGGTTCGCCGGTCAGCATCGAGGCGTCGACCTCGCTCGTCCCCGCGACGACCACGCCATCGACCGGCACGCGCTCTCCGGGACGGATGCGCACCCGCATGCCCGCCTCGACCGCGTCGGCGTCGATCTCGCTCTCGCGCTCGGTCGCGCCGCGCGTCTCGACCACGCGCACGGATGCCACCGCGAGCGAACCGAGCGCGCCGAGTTCGGCCCGCGCACGGCGCATCGCACGCGCCTCGAGAAGCCGCCCGAGGAGGACGAAGACGATGATGATCGCGGCGGCCTCGAACCAGAGATGCGGCGCATGTCCGGCCGCATGTCCCAATGCATGTCCGGCTGCATGTCCCGCCGCATGTCCCGATGCATCCGCCCCGCCCGCGCCCGGCGCGACGAGCGCCCGGACGCTCGCCGCGAAGGCGATGGTCGTCCCGAGCGCGACGAGGGTGTTCATGTCGGTTGAGAAGGCCCGCGCCCGAGCGAGCGCCGCACGGTGGATCGGCCAGCCGCACCAGAGGTAGACGGGCGCCGCGAGCGCGCACTGGATCCACGCCGCCTCGCGTCCCGCAAGCCACGGGACCGCGCCGTGCGTCATCGCGATCGCCGCAAGCGGCGCCGAAAGCATCGCGCCGACGACGAATCGCCGGTGCAGATCGCGCGCCTCCGCCGCCTCGCGCTCGGCGCGCAGCTTCGGGTCGCGCCCGAGCAGAAGGCTGAAGCCCGACTTCCGCACCCGCATCGCGAGGCGCTCGAGATCGGTCCGCGCCGGGTCGAACGAGATGCGCGCCGAGCGCGACGCAAACGACACGTCGGCCGTCGCCACCGCTTCATCTCCGCGAAGCGCACGCTCGACCTTGGCCGCGCATGCGGCGCAGTGCATGCCGTCGACGGGCACCACGCGCGTCGTGCAGGCGGACGCGTCAGCTTCCTCAGACATGCTTCTCGAGCCGCGCCTTCACGGCGGCACGCGGCTGCATCCCCGTCCACGAGTCGACGATCTCTCCATCCTTCAGGAGGAACAGCGCGGGAATGCCGCGGACGCCGAAGGCCTCCGCGATCTCGGGTTCCGCATCGACGTCGACGAAGCCGAAGCGCACGCGACCGGCCATCTCGGGCGCGAGCGCCGCAAGCTCCGGCTTGAGCATGCGGCACGGGGGACACCACTCGGCCCAGAAGTCGAGCAGCACGGGCGTCGCAGCACGCACGACCTCGTCGTCGAAGTTCGCGCGCGTCACCTGAAACGTGTTGGCGTGGTCGGCCATCGGGGAGACCTTTCGATCGTTCGGGTACCGTCGGGGCAGGCACGATTCGACGACCACCCGGACCCATCCGAACGGTCGTCCCGGCGTTCCGGGGGTCGCATGGAGGAGCGGAGTGTCGCAGAGGATTCGCCGCCGTGCGCAGTTCGGCGAGGGTTTGTCCAATAACGCCCGTGAAGACCGTTCGTCCCCTTGCATGTCGCGCCGACATTGGTACATTCTTCGATCCCCCTGCTGCCGGCCCGTCGGCTCGGAGCGGCGGGAGGCGAACCAGGTTCGCGAGGAACAGTCATGAAGAAGGAAACCCATCCGAAGTACTACCCCGAGTGCAAGGTCATCTTCCGCGGCGAGGTCGTCATGACCGTCGGCGCGACGGTGCCCGAGATGAACGTCGAAATCTGGTCGGGGTCGCACCCCTTCTTCACCGGACAGAAGACCTTCGTCGACACCCTCGGACGCGTCGAGCGCTTCCAGAAGAAGTTCGCCGGCAACTACTTCGACAAGAAGAAGAAGTAGCTCCCCATGCGATGACGACAGCCGCCCCCCGACGCGGGGCGGCTGTTCTTTTTGGCCTCCGCCCCCGAGCGCCCCGCACCGTACCGCCGGACACGATCGAAACCCGAGATGCCGAGCGACCCGAACAGCCCCGAAGCGATCGAGGTGGGACTCCTTCCCGAGAATCTCCGCCGCATCCTCGCGCAGCAGCGCGGGGAGGACGACGGCATCGCCGCGCAGCTCGAGGACCTCGCGATCGCGGCCGATCACCGGAAGTCGAGCGCGCTCTCGCGCCGACGGGCCGTGCTCGCCCGCACGCTCGAACCGCTGGCCGAACTCCGCCGCACGGCGGGCGAACTCGCGGGCCTCGCCGAACTGCTCGGCTCGGGCGACGCGGAGATGGCCGCGATGGCGCGCGCGGAGAAGCCCGAACTCGAGCGGCGCGCCCGCGCGCTCGCCGATGCGATCGTGAAGGCGCTCGTCACCGGCGACGAGGCGGGCATCGCGAGCTTCGTCCTCGAGGTGCGCATGGGGGTCGGCGGCGACGAGGCCGCGCTCTGGGCGGGCGAGATCTTCGAGATGTACCGCGCCTACGCGGCGCGCCGGGGATGGCGCGTCGAGGTGGTCGAGACGAAGCCCGGCGACGCCGGCGGCCTGACGCACGCGATCGCAACCGTCGAGGGCGACGGCGCCTTCGCGGCGCTCCAGTTCGAAGGCGGCACGCACCAGGTGAAGCGCGTTCCTGCGACGGAAGCGCAAGGCCGCATTCATACGTCGACGGCCACCGTCGCGATCATGCCCGAGCCCGAGGAGGTCGATGCGGCGCTCGACCCCGCGGAAGTGAAGGAGATGGTCACGACCGCGCAG
>JBIIYI010000176.1:0-6259 GCA_044346895.1 Phycisphaerales bacterium | reverse complement strand
CCCCGAGCGACCACATCGCGCGACGGTCGTTCGGCGCGAGTTCGACCGCACGGCGCGACGACTCGACGGCCGCGGGATCCCGCGCGACGAGCAGGCCCATGGCGCGCAGGACGGGTGCATCGCCCGTCTCGCCGAGCGGAAGCGCGAGGGTCGCAAGCAACATGCCCTGCCGCCGCACTTCGGCGGCGAGCGCGCCGGGCATTTCGTCTGTCGGCGCATCGAGCCCGCGCGCGACGGCATTCGTCGCGGCGACGAGCGCGTCGCGCACCTTCGCCGATCGAGCGGCGATCGCCGCGAGCGAAGCGGGCGCGCCCTCGTCCGTCTCGTCCTCGTTCCTCACGTCCGCGTGCCGCTCACCGCGCGCGAGCGTCGCCGCGATCCAGACGAGCGCCGCGCGTTCGGCCGCCGCCGAGCGTGGGTCGCGCTCGATCGCGTTCGCTGAAAGATCCGCCGCCTCCGCGAGATCGCGCGCCTCGAGCGCGAGCGACGCGCGCAATGCGTCCGAGCGGACGAGGAGTTCCGTCGAATCCCGGCCAAGCGACCGCGCATTCGATGCGGCGCGAGCCCGGAGCGGGGCGAGGTCCCGCGGTGTGGGACGCGTCGCAGCCCCGCGCACGATCGCGAGTTCGATCGCGCGCAGTTCGCGCGGCGGGAGCGATGCGTCGACCTCACCGAGGATTCGCTCGGCGCGCGCGGGATCCGCATCGCCGAAGGCGGGGAAGAGCGCGAGATCGGCCGAAGCGAGAAGCCATGAAGGCCGCTCCGGATCGGAAGCGAAGACGCGCGCCGCGAGGGCGAGCGCTTCGGCCCAGCGCTCCTCGTCGCGCAGGGAGGCATGCGCCGCCGCGCGGCGCTCCGCGAGCGCGATGTCGAGCGCGGCGCGCGTGCGAAGCCCCGGTCCGCAGGTTGCCGCGAGCGCGAGGAGGTGATCGGCCGCGCGGGATGCGTTCTCCGGCCCTCGCCGGGCAAGCGCCGAGGCGTACGGGATCGTGAACCACGGCGCGATGCGCGGATCGGCCGCGGCCTGATCGGCGAGTCGCTCGAGCGACGCGGGTACGTCGACGCGCGTCCCTTCGCGCGACGCGCGGAACGATGCGAGCGCGACGTAGAGCGGCGTCGCCGCGGGCAGCAGCGCGGCGTCGCGCATCGGTCGATCGAATCGCGCGGCGCATGCCGCGGCGATCGCGCCGAGCGCCTCGCTTCGCGCGTCGGATGCGCCGGCGGCCGTCGCTTCCGCGCGCGAGAGGAGCCTGGCGAACGCAGCGTCGATCGCTGCGAAATCGATCGCGTCCGCCGGGCCGCGCTCGGCTGCCAGCGCCCGCCGGCGCGCCTCGGCGCATGCAGCGAGGACCGCAAGCGCTTCGCCCGCCGCCGTTGCGCCTTGCGGAGGCGCGTCCTTCTCGCCGCGCACCGCGCCGCGCGCTGCGCCGCCCATCGCATCATCCATCGCATCACCCGCGAAACGCGCGACGAGCGCGATCGCCGCGTCACTTGAGCGCGCGGCGGTCGTGAGCAGCTGCGTGCGCATGGCCTCGTCGACACCCCCGGCGCGCGCGCGCGCAAGCGCGAGCAGTTCGGCAAGCGTCCCGCGCTGCGGGAGTTCGGAACGCAGCGCCACGTCGAGGAGAAGCGCGGCCTTCGCGCGCGCCTCCGTCGCGGCGCGTGCGCCTTCGACCGCCCCCGTCGAGCCGATCGCGAGGTCGGCGGCCGCGTCGAACTCGAGATCCGAAGCGACGAGCGCGAGGATTCCGCCGAGGAGCGCGGTTCGGAAGATCGTGGGATCGGTCGCGGTCTCCGTCGCGGTCGCCGAGAGTGCGCGCTGGGTCTCGCGCTCGGGCAGGAGCTCGCGCGCCACCGCGAGGATCCGCCGCGCGCGCGCGGCCTCCGCCTCCGTCGCGACGCCGAGCGCGATCGCCGCATCGCCGTTGTCGGCGGCGAGGCTCCGCAGGAGGAGGTCCTCGGCCGATTCGAGTTCGAGCTCCCGTCGAAGCGCGGGCGGCGCCTTGCGCGCGAGCAGCAGGCGCGCGTTCGCAAGCGATTCCTCGGCCTCGGCGAGCGCGGTGCCGGTGATCGCGGCCTGGCGCTGGGCGATGCCATCGCGCGCGAGCGCGAGTCGTTCGCGCATGATCGCGCGTTCGGCGCCGTCGAGGTCCGCGCATGCCGCCTCGGGCTCCGCGAGTTTCTCAGGTTCGAGCAGGAGTTCGGCTTCGCGGATGCGCGCGTTGAGTCCGAGGAGCCGCGCGTCCGGCTCGACGATCGGCGTCGACGCGTTCGCGGGGGAATTCGCCGAGAAATTCGCTAGGGCATCCGCAGGGGAACCCGCAAGGGAAGTCGCGGGAGTCGAAGCGCTTCCGTTCGCTGCGGCGAACCCGGCGGGAGCGGGATCGAAGCATCCGAGCGCGATGCAGGTCGCGAGTGCGCGCGAAGTTCGCGCGATCGACGGCTGGCGCGGCGCCGTCAACCTCCACCCCCGAACGCGACCGAGCGGTATCCCGCGGCGATCACCGCGCGGAAGACCCCGACGACATCCTCCCAGCGCGTCTCGGGCGAGGCGGCGATCCGGATCGGATGGTCCGACGCAAAGATGCCGCGCGCGTTCGTCTCGTCGAGGCGCGCGTCGCGCAGGATGCGCTCGAGTTCGGCAGCGTCGCGCGGAGCCGCGAGTCCGGCAGGCAGTTCGATCGTCGCGGTCGCCGCTCCCGCCACCGCGGCCGCGGCGGGACGCACGACGATCACGAGCGGCTCGATCTCGAGCGCGAAGGGATCCGCCGACTCCGCGCGCGTCGCGGCGTCGGGCGGCATTTCCGCACGGAGATTCCGCTCCTTCGAGACGAGCCCCGCCGTGAGGAGGAAGTAGATCAGCAGCTGGAAGACCACGTCGATCATCGGCGTGATCGAGAGCGAGACGCGCGCGCGCTCCTGGTCGCCGCGCAGCAGCGCGCGGCGGCGGCGTGAAGGATGGTCGGCGCTCAAGGGGACGCCTCCGTGGAGGAGCCGCCGTCCGGACGAGGCGCATCCTCGACCACGACGAGATTGAGCCGCGGCAGCGCGTCGCCGCCCGCGAGGAGCGCCGCGGTGGTGGTCGCGCGCATCGCGGGCTCGACCCAGCGGTAGTGCGACGCGCGGTCGGCGCGCAGGTTCACCGCGAGGTTCGGATCGCGGCGGTAGCCCTCGGCGAGGGCTTCGGCAAGACGCGCGATCCCGTCGGGCGTCGCGTCGAAGATCGCGCCCTGCAGCATGTATCCGCCGATCGCGCCGTCGCCCGCGGGAATCACGTTGAGGTAGACCCGGCTCTCCTCGTCGGCCTGCGCGGTCGCGCCGGGGGCGACGCGGGCGAGCGCGAGATCGACGCGCTCGCGGTCGGAGATCGTCGACACCAGCGCGAAGAACACGATCAGGAGGAACGTGACGTCGATCATCGGCGTGAGGTTCGCCTCGATCGCGGCGGGTGGGAACTTGCTGCGTGCGCGTGGCATCGTGCGTGGTGCGGTCGGTGGGCAGGCCCGCGCCTGCGATCAGCTCGCCGTCGTCATGCGCCCGGCGCGGTCTGCGGCGCGGTCGCGGTCGTCGTCGCGTCCTTCGGCCGGAAGAGGGCGAGCATCTCCTCGATCGACGCGAGCATTTCGTCCGAGGTCGCGATCGCGCGGTTCCGCACCAGCGCGTAGGCGCTCGTCGCCGGGATCGCGATGAGGAGCCCCCAGAACGTGGTGACGAGCGCGGTGCCGATGCCGCCCGCGAGCAGCACCGGATCGGCGGCGCCGCCCGTCGAGGCGATCGTCTGGAAGGCCACGATCATGCCGTACACCGTTCCGAAGAGGCCGATCATGGGCGCGACCTGTCCGAGCACGTTCAGCCGCTCGAGGCTGCGGAGCCGCGCGGAGAGGATCTCGTCGGCGGCGGTCTCCGCGGCGTGGGTCATCGCCTCCGCGCCGCGCGGCGCGTGCGCGAGGGCGCGCGCGAGCACGATCGAGAGGTCGCTCGAGCCCCGATCCGCGCGCGCGATCGCCTCTCGGTAGCGGCCGGATGCCAGCAGTTCGCGCATCGCGGCCGTCTCGTCGTCGGGCAGCGTCATCGCGCGTCGGTTCGACCGCGCCGCGATCGACACGAGCACGACGTTCGCGAACGAGAGCGCGAGCAGCAGCCAGATCATCGCGCTGCCGATCCATTCGATCGTGCCGTCGCCATTCAGCGAATAGAAGAAGATGCCACCTTGCATGCGTGTCGGGCCTCCGGGAGCGGCCGTCAGCGGGGACGGTCGGGCGCGGGCGCGTCGAGCGTCGTCGCGTCGCGGGGGATGAATCGGAATCCGCCGTCGCCGAAGTGCTCGGCGGCGATGGCCGCGAGGGTACCTCCGGGATCGGTCTCGAGGAACTGGATGCACTGGATCGTCGCGCGGCGCGTGCCGTGGCGCGGATCGCGCGGGTTGAGCCGATCGACGAGCGCGAGCATCGCCGTCCGGTCGAGTTCGTTCCGGCCCGGCCCGGTCACCGTGGTCGAGAGGAGGAACACGCAGTCGGCGCCGGAACGGAGCGCCTCGCCCAGAGCCTCGGCCGGGCTCGAGCGGCCGCTCGGGACGACGTCGCGACGAAGCCACTCGATCGCGGCGGCGCGTTCCGCGCGGCTCGCGGCGTGGAGCGAGGCGGGCGTGCCGCCGAAGGCGACGGCTCCGTCGCGTCGGAAGCAGATCAGCGCGAACTGCTGCGTCGGCTCAAGCCGCTCGAGCGATCGGGCGACCTCGTCGACGATCGCGGGAAAGCTGCCGACCATCGACCCCGACGCATCGACGACGTACGCCACTTTCGTGGCGTTCCCGGAGACGAGCCCCGCGAAGCTCGCGCCCGCGCGCGCGGAGGGTGCCGCGCCGCCGAGGTCGTTCGCCCCGAATCGCCTCGCGAGGCCGTCGAGCGCCGCGTTGCGCGCGGCGGCGTCGCCCGCGCCGCTCGCGGACAGCGCTTCGAGCGCGCGCAGCCGTTCGGTGAGGGAGTCGGTGGCGTTCGCCTCCGGCTCGCGGGCGTTCTCGAGGGTCGCGTCCTTCGGCCGTTGCGCGGGTGCCGCGCGCGGGCGGGACGGCGCGGGCGCCGTGAAATCGGCGGTCAGCACGACCGGCGGCGGCTCCTCGCGCAGCGTGCCGGTGACGGTCCACGCGGCGCTGAAGACCGCGATCACGATCGCGAGATGGATCGCGAGCGAGACGGCGAGACCCATGCCTCCGGAAGCAGTCGTGCGAGGCCGCGCCCGGCCGCTGGGGGCGGGAGTCGGTTGTTCGACCGGCGCGTCGCTCGCTTCCATGGAGGTCATGCTCGGAGTCGGGATCCTTCGTCGCGTTCCCAGTCGATTGCTGCGAAGCGGGTCGCGGTCGCCTTCGCCTCGTCTGCCTGGTCTCTCGCGTCGGGACGACCTGCGCGCATCGTAGGAATCCATCGTTCCGGCACGCATCCGTGGGAACTCGGATCGGTCACCCGTTCCGATCGATCTCGGTCGGACCGTGCACTTGGGTCACTCGTTTCGCCCGGGTCGCCCGCCTCACTCGTCGCCGCCGTCGCCGCCACCGGAACCGCGGAAGATGAAGCCGTCGAGGCTCCACTTGCCGGGGCCCGTGAGGAGGAGTCCCGCGGAGAGGACGATCAGGCTGTACTGGCTGAGCGCGCTGGCTCGGAGGAAGGCGCTGCCTGCATCGGTGGGGGTCCACAGCGATCCCCACGACTGCGCGAGCGTGGCCGAGGAGAGGCCGACGAGTGCGATCGACCAGACGAGGAGTCCGCCGGCCCAGATCCGGCTGAAGAGTCCGATCAGGATGAAGGCGCCGCCGAGGAGTTCGAAGACGGTCACGGTCCAGGCCCAGATGTGGGGCTTCGGCAGGCGGAGCCGATCGAAGGTGAGCGTCAGTTCGTGCAGCGCCCGCGAGGTGTATCCCGCGGCGTCCGCGGCCGCGATCGGGACCGGTGGAGTGTCCTGCGGACGCGGGCCGCGTGCGAGGGTGATGCCGTCGACGGCGCGCGCGCCGGTCGCGGAGACCGCGACGGGGAACCGCGGATCTTCGGGATTCCCCGCGGAGACGATGCCGAGTTCGCGCAGGCGGGCGCCTGCGTCGCCGCTGAAGTTCCCCATCTCCATCGCGTGGTGCCAGCCGATCGGAACGAACGCGAGGAAGAGGATGATGCGCGCGAGGAGCGGCACGAAGTTGGCTGCGGCCTGCTGGCTGAACTTCTTCATGGTGGCGCTTCGCGGGGCGTTTGCGGGGCGGTGACGGGGTCGTGTC
>JBIIYI010000175.1:0-6271 GCA_044346895.1 Phycisphaerales bacterium | reverse complement strand
TACGCTCCGCATCCCGCAGTCTTAGATTTCGACGTTGTCGAAGTAGCAAATCCTGTCAGCGCGGTTTGAGCGCTCGCGACTTGCGGCGGGGCGGCTTCGCCGCGTCCGCCGCACTTCACCCAACCGTCTTCGACCACTTGGAGACGACGGAGCGGAGTTCGTCCTCCGAGGCCGCCGAGGCTTCCGCCGCATCCGGCCCGAAGTACTTGAGCTCGAGCATCACGATCTCGTCGCGCAGCGTGCGAGCCGTCGCGTCGCCGAGCGACGCGCCGCGCTCGGCCTCGAGGCGGCGGAGCGACGTCACCACGCCGAGCGGCGTGATGCGCGCCGGCACCCACGGCGCGACCACGGGCTCGGTGCGCTCGCCGCGCCGACGTCGCACGGCGACCACCGCTCCCGCGACGCCGACCGCGGCGAGGGCGGCGACCGCGACGCGCAGCGGACTCCAGAACGGAAGATCGACCGCCACGCTCGCGCCGTCGACCGGCACGATGTCGAGGTCGGAGTACATGCGCGACTCGAGCTTCGCGTCGACACCCGCCGCGAGCACCGGAAGCCGGAATGCGCCGCCGACCGACGCGCCGTCGCGCACATACGTCACGCGATACGAACGCTCGATCGGCAGTCGGTACATGCCGTTCGCGTCCGGCTCGGGATAGCCGTCCTTCGGCACATCGGGCGCACCGCCCATCATCATCATCGAGCGCATCGGCTGCGCGGCATCGCCACCCGCCATCACCACCGGCGGATCGGCCTCGATGCCGTCGTCCGCGATCCGGTAGCCGGGCAGCGCGTCGTCGAGCCCCGCGAGCGCGTCGCGGAGTTCAGGCACCACGCCCTTGCCGCGCATCCGCACCTCGAGCGTGACGGCGTTCGCCGGCGTTCCTGCTCCGTTCGGACCCGCGCCCGAGCCGGCGCCCGCGCCCGGCGCATCGCCGACCGCGCGCACGTCGACGAGCTGCGAGATCGACAGTTCCTCGACCGGCCGCACCGTGCGCTCCTCGCCGGGCGCGAGCAGCGGGGTGTTGCTCGGGATCTCGAGCGTCACGGGTCCGGTCTGGTCGGCGAACTGCATGTCCATCGCGACCGGCGGCACGCGGTCGACGGCGGCGTCCGTCCGCGCGAGGACGAGGTACGCGAGCGGCTTCTCGAGCCAGCCGGATTCGCCCTCCTCGACGACGCCGCGCGGCGGCATGAACGCATCGAAGAAGCCGATCGCCTCGACGTCGAAGTTCCTGCCGAGCGAGCGCTCGATCGCCTTCTGGAGATCGTCGCGGTAGTTCACCTGGCGGAAGTTCCCCCCGACGCGCGCGAACACGCCGTTCTGGAGGTACTTCGAGAATCCACCGGTCTCGCGGTCGACCGAGTGCGTGAAGCGCAGCGAGAGGAGCGCTCCGAACGGCTCGCCCACCCCGACGCGATCCGCGCCGTCGAGCGTGAGGCGCAGCTTGATCTCGTCCTTCACGAGGTCGCGGTAGAGCTCGGCCATCGCGCGCAGCGACGCGCCCGCCGGGTGCTCGCCGATCACGCGCAGCGCGTGGCGCACGAGCCGCTGCTTGATCTCGGGCTCCGCGCGCGTGACCGCGTCCTCGATGTCGGCGGCGAGCGCGGCCACGTGGCGGTCGAACGCCTCCGGGTCGAGCGTCTGCAGCGACTTCCGGATCAGGTCGATCTGGTCGTCCTGCACCGTGCCTTCCTGCGGAAGATCGTCCGAGCGGAGGAAGTTGAGTTCGGCCGTCCCCATCGCCGCGCCGAACCAGCGCCGGTAGACGCCGGGATCGTCGCGCGTCTCGCCCGCGGCGAGCGCGCCCACGTAGCGCGCCGCCGCGCGGCCGAACGCCGCGAACGCCTCCTTGCGGTACTCGTTCTGCTTGACCGGATCCTGCGCGGTCTCGAGTGACTGCTTGAACTGGAGCCGGTCGTAGCTGAGCGCCGCGTCGAGGATCGCGAGGTTCCACGCGTCGGGCCGCTGCGCGACCGCCGACTCCATCAGTTCGAGCGCGAGTCCGTAGCCGCGCTCGACGAGCAGCGCGATCTCGCCGTCGGAGCGCCGCGTGCCGCTCGCCTTCTGCGCGTCGCGGCTGCGCCAGTCGCCGTTGAGGCTCGCGCCCATCGTCATCGCGAGCCCCGCCGCGGTCTGCGCCGGCATCGCGCGCGGCTCGCCGAAGACGCGCACGATGTCCGCGCGCTCGTAGACCTCGGTGCGCGCGTGGCAGGCCTTGAACGCGGGCACGATGCTCGGGAGGCTGCGCGCCTCGACGCCCGCCTTCGCGAGCGTCCGGACGAGCGCGTCGAGGCGGTCGAGGTTCCGCCGCTGCCGTCCGCGCGTCAGCGGCGCCATCGGCATCGCGTCGCGATAGAAGCTGAAGAACATCATCATCTCGGGCGGATAGTCGCTCTCGGGCTGGAGGCGGAGCGTCCACTTCGCGAGGAAGTCGTCGCCGAATCCGGCCGCCTCGGAGGGCGCCGCCGCGATCGCCGCATCGAGGAGCGCGAGCGCGAGGTCGGTCTCGTCGGAGACCGTCGCGAGCGCGATCGACGCGCGGCGCGCGCGCGCCGCGAGGCTCGGTTCGAGCGCGCGCAGCCACTTCTCGGAGGGAATCGCGCGCAGCAGGATCTGCGACTCGCGCGCGATGAAGCGCTGCATGCCCTTCTCGGCGACGGCCTGCTCCATCTCCGCGACGAGCGCGGTCGTGAGCATCCGCAGCGGCACGCGCAGCGCCGCCGAGTCGACGTCGTCGCGCGCGAGCAGGATGTCGACCGATTCCTTCAGCCCGAGGATCTCCTTCGCGCGCTGCTCGACCTCGAGGTTGCGGTCGCCGAGCGTCGACGCCGTGAGCGCCATCGCCTCGAGCGCGGCCGGACCGAGCGCGGCGTCCGCGAAGACCCGCGCGAGCCACGGCGAGACCTGCGGCCTCGGCACGACGTTGAGGAGCGCGATCGCGCGCTTGAGCGCGTCGCGGCGGATCTCGATGGGCGGGGTCGAGAGGAGCGACGTCTCCGCGAGCAGCGCGAAGGCCTCGAGCGTCAGCCGCTCGCCTTCGGGCGAATCGCCCGCCTTCTTCGCGAGATCGAGCTTGTAGCGCGCGTGGACGATGAGGAGCGCGCCGTCGGCCGACGCGCGCGCCTCGTCGAGCGACGGCAGGAACTCGTACGCCTCCGCGACGAGGCCCGCCGCGGCGAGAAGCTCGATCGTTCGGCGCCGGCGCGCCTCGTCCGAACTTCCGAACGTGCGGGTGCCTGCGCGGAGAAGTTCCATCGCGGCGCCGGTCGAGTACTTCTGCGCGCTCTGTCCGAGCATGAGCCCGAACGCCGCGGTCTGCCACGGCTTCAGGTCCTCGGGAGTCGCGTCCGCGATCGCGAGGACCTCCTCCGGGAGAAGCCCCGTGTCGCCGCGGTTCATCGCCTGCAGGATCGCCGCGAAGATCGGCGACGACTCCTTCGCGGGACGCGAGGCGAGGTACTCGGCGAACGCCTTCCATTCGCCCGCCATCACGTGCAGCTGGAGCCACCGCGCGATCTCCATCGGCTGCGCCGTCTCCGCGTTCGGATGCGGGACCTGCCCGAAGCCGAGCGTCGCGCGCGCGGCGAGCACCGCCGCGGGCGCGCGCGTGAAGTCCATGTCGCGGAGCATCATCGCGACCATCTGGCCGCGGCTTTCCTGCTGCGACCTGGCCATCGAGAGCCCGAACAGCGCGTCGAGGTCGACGCCGAGGTCGGCGTAGTAGGCGCGCATCGCGATCTGCTCGGGCTCGTCGAGCGCGTCGTGGACGAGCCGCAGCTCGGCGAGCGCCTCGGGCGTGAACGGCGGCGCACCCGCCGCCGCGGCCGCGCCGGGCGGAAGCGGCTGCGCGCCGGGCGGCGTCGCGGGATCGAACTCGATGCTGCCGGAGCCGGGGACTTCCTGCAGCTCGAACTCGCCGGCATCCTCGACGACGGCCGTCGCGCCGCCCGCCTGAATCCTGATCGGCTGCGTGCCGACCGCCGGAGTCAACTTCCGCGCCGGGGTGATGTGCCAGCCGGGCGCCTGCGCGCGCGCGGCGCCGACGCAGGCGACGAGCGTCGCTCCGACGACGAGGATCGGGTGCGGGTACGACTGCCTTGCTCGAGATCGCTGCATGAATCGCTCCTCTGACTGCCGCATCTTTCGCCGTTCATCCGTTCGCCACGCTGCCGGAACGCCCGTGGCGCGTCACGCCGCGCGCCGCGCCGCGCTCCGCGCCGCATCACCAGCCACTGCCCATCTCGCCGCTCATGCCCGCGCCCTTCGAGGGCTTGTCGCCCTTCCCCGGCCGCTTGCCCTTGCCCGGCTTCTTGCCGAGTCCGTTGCACTGCCCGTTCGGGCAGTCCTTCGGCTTCGGCTTGATGAACAGGCCCTCGACCGAGCTCTGCTCGAGGTCGAGCACGAGTTCGCCGTTCTTCTCGTGGTTGGCGATCGTCTCGGGATCCGCCCCGGCGGCGCGCGCCTCCTCCGCGAGGTAGCGGAAGTTCTGCCGCGCCATGCCCGAGACCTCGCGCCATTCGCTCGCAGGCTTGCCGGCCATGCGCATGAGCCGCGCGCCGTAGTAGTACGCGGTCGCGAGCTCCTCGCGCGCCTCGAGCGCGATCGGCGCCGTCTGCGCGCCCGACTGCTCGAGTCCATCGAGAAGCGCCTCGAGATCCTCCGCGCCCGCGGCGATGTCGCCGGTCCGCACGAGCGCGCGCGCGCGCGCCAGCCGGATCTCCTGCGGCGCGAGGCCGGGATCGTCCGCGACGAGCGCCTGCGCCTCGTTGAGGATCGACGCCGTCTCCTTCCATGCCGCGGCCGAGGTCGCGTAGGCCGCGTCCTCCGCCTCGTTCGCGGCCTTCACCTTGGCCGCGAGATCCGCGTCGTCCTTGCCGAACGCCTCGGCGCGCACGAGCACGGCGGCGAGATGCGCCTCGTAGGCGGCCTCCTGCAGCGCCATCGCGCGATCCTGCGCGTCGTGCGCCTTCGCGACCAGTTCCGCCGCCAGCGACGCGCGGTACGCGGACTGCCCCGGGCCGAAGTGGTAGGCGAGCGCGCCGACCGGGACGAGCGCCCAGAGGGTCCAGCCGAAGCGGGTGAGGAGCGTGCGGGTCGTGGATGGTCGGGTCGTGGATGTTCGGTTCGTCATGGTGGATCTCACGAAACTGGGGTTCCCTCGATCGAGGCGCGTGCGAACGTCGGGACGTTCGCCGGGCCGGAGGAAGCGCTGGTTGAAGCGAGGGCCGCGGAAGTGGCGATGGATGAAGTCGTGGCCGCGCCGGGCGCGCCTGAGGAGGCCGCCGTGCCGCCCCGCGGGCGTGCGGCGGTGCGCACGTGCGCGCGGCGGCCGAGGAGGAGGAGCGCGGGACCGATGAGCGCGGTGAGCGCCGCGCCGGCGCCGAGCGTCGCGAGGCCGAGTTCGCGCAGAGACACGCTGTCGCCGACGCGCGGCGCGATCGACGCGAGGCGCTCGACGATCTCGCGCGGCAGGTGCCGCGCGTTGCCGTCGTGGTAGTGGCCGCCGAGCTTTCCCGCCAGCGCCTTCAGCATCCACGCATCCTGCTTCGACGCGTGGCCCGCGAGGATCGTCGGTCGCACCGGGTCGCCCACGCCGATCACGAGCGCGTCCGCGATCGAGGCGGGCATGTCGCGCGGCGCGACGGGCTTCGCGAGATCGCCGTCGCTGATGACGACGAGCGTCGTCGAGCCGCGCGCCCAACCCTTCGCCATCGCGAAGGCCGCGTCGAGTCCGGCCTGCATGTCGGTCTCGCCGGGCACGAACGCCGTGTAGAGCGGGAGGCCGTCCATGAGTTCCGACACGATGTTCTTGTCGGTCGTGTCCCGAAGCACCGGCAGCGCCTTCGTGTAGAAGGCGACGAGCGAGATGCGCGTGTCCTTCATGTCGAGCCGGTCGAGGATGCCGCGCAGCACCTTTCCCGCCCAGACGCCGCGCATCTCCTTCTCGGCGGACGGGCCGGCGTCGGCGATGTTCATGCTCGGGCTCGCGTCGAGGACGACGAGCACCTGGCGCGACGCGCGCGGATCCGGCGCGTCGTCCGACTCGATCGGGTCGTGGAGGAGGAGGAGCGTCGCGCCGAACGCGGCGAGCGCGAGACCCGCGACGCGCGCGATCGGCGCGACGGCGGTCCACGCGGCGGGCCGCCCCTCGGCGCCGAACGCGAGCCGCGCGACGCGCGCGATGCGCCGCGCGTGCAGCCATTCGCCGAGCGTGGCGAGGATCGCGGCGACGGTCGCCGCCGCGAGCGCGACGAGGAGCGTCTCGGC
>JBIIYI010000174.1:0-6307 GCA_044346895.1 Phycisphaerales bacterium | reverse complement strand
CTCGCGGATCCGTCTTGTCCGCATGTTCGATGCGAACCCGGTCCTTCCTGATGGCGATGGCGCGTCCTTCCTTGCCGCCGAACGGCTGTGGATCCGCGCGCGTTGGCCGCCTGCATTGCGCAGGAGGGACGAAGGACACGCGTCCATCGGGTCGATGGCGGCCGCACCTGCCGCACGGGCATGGGACATGCAGCCGTCTTCGCGCGCGCCTTCGCCGCGCATGATGACGGACGCATCCGAGTGGTGCCGGAAGGCGTCGGAGGTACTGCGCGTTGGAGTCGATCTGCTCGTCGATGGAGTGTGGACGTAGGAACAGCGCGCTCGCACCATCGATCGGCATGCATCGGTCCGAAGCAGAAGCGGCAATCGCGCTGCCTCGCGGTGCTGGATGAAGCGATGGTTCAGACGCCGGCTGTTCATCCGCGCAGATCGGCGACCTAGGCAAATGCCTGGCGAAGCAGTCGTGAAGCAGTGTGGGAAGCAGCCGGTGAAGCGGCCGGTGAAGCGGCCGGTGAAGCAGCCGGTGAAGCAGCCGTGAAGCAGTGTGGGAAGCAGCCGGTGAAGCGGTTTGGGGATGCAGATTGGAGATGCGGTCGGGGAGATGCATGCAGGATTGCGAGGTCGAGCGAGATGCCAGAAGAACCCCATCCCAAGCACGCGCGTCATCCATGGCAGGATCGTGGCGTCTGCGACGCCGCAGCCGGCGTTGGCGACCGCACGCGGATCTTCGAGGACGCCTCTCTCGCCTCCGGCGCGCGGCCTGAAAGGATCCGGCCGCGACGATGGGGTGAACTGGTCGTCGTCAGCAACCACACGTTCCTCGAGGGAGCCAGTCATCCGGAGGAACTGGTGCGCGCGGCGGCGGCGCTGGGACATGCGGGCATGGCGCTGACCGATGCCGAGACCTTCGGCGGATCGGTACGGGCCCACATCGCCGCGCGTGAACTGGGGTCTTTCTCCGCGCTGAAAGGCGTCGTACCGATGCCAGGGACGACGCCCGGCGCCGTCGGCGGCGTGGGATTCCGACTGGCGCATGGAACGTGCGTGCGGCTCGACATCGCCGACCCGATGGACGGGTACGCCAGTCATGCGATCGCTTCCGAGGCGCATGCATCGCGCTCCGGCCGAGGTCGCGACTCGGTGCGCGCTCTTGCTGAACGCACGCTCGAGATCGCGCTCTATGCAAGCGACCGCGCCTCGTGGGGCCTGCTGTGCCGGCTGCTGACTCGGGCGCGGGCGCGTTCGGCGACGGTCGCGCTCGAAGAGCTGCACGGGGCGCATCGCGCGCACGATGCCGCCTTTGCGGGCGCCGCCTGCGCGGAGGATGCGCCTCGTGCGAAGATGGCGGAGCCGTGGCAGCGACGCGTCCCGCTTCGGATCCACGATCTGGTCGAACTGATGACATCCCATCCGGGTGGCGCTTCGCTCCTCGGGGTGATCCTGCCTCCGGCGCTCCCGAACCAGCGATTCCTCGAGGCGGCTGCCGGGTTGGCCCGGTTCATGCGCGAAAGGATGGCGGTGCTGCTCGTGCGGGACGAGACTCGGGGCGGCGTGGCCCGGGCGGAGCGCGCCTGCGACCTCGCCGACGCGCTCGGCGTATCCGTCGCGGCGGGGAGCGGCGTGCACATGCACTCCGAAAGGAGGCGACCGCTGCTCGACACGCTCGCCTGCATCCGGGAAGGCGTCGGCATCGACCGCGCGGCCGCCATGCTCGCGTGGAATGCCGAGCGCCGGCTGCGGCCCGTCGCGGAGATCGAACGCCGATTTGCGGATCGTCCGGAGGCGCTCGAGACGGCCTGGCGATTCATCGACCGTGCCGCGGGATTCACACTCGACGAACTCCGCTACGAGTACCCCGACGAGGTGGTCCCCTCCGGAGTCACTCCGATGCAGCATCTGCGCGACCTCGTCTGGCGCGGCGCGCGCGAACGCTATCCGCGCGGCGTGCCTGCCAAGGTCGCGCGACAGTTCGAGCACGAGTTCGCGATCATCGACGACCTCCGCTACGCGCCGTACTTCCTGACGGTGCACGACATCGTCGCCTTCGCGCGCGGACGCGGCATCCTCTGCCAGGGCCGCGGCGCTGCCGCGAACAGCGCGGTCTGCTTCGCGCTCGGCGTGACGGCGGTCGACCCGGACCGCATCGACGTGCTGTTCGAGCGGTTCGTCAGCCGCGAGCGCAACGAGCCTCCCGACATCGACATCGATTTCGAGCACGAGCGTCGGGAGGAGGTCATCCAGCACATCTACCGGAAGTACGGCCGGCATCGGGCCGCCCTCGTCTGCGAGGTCATCTCGTACCGGGGACGGAGCGCCGTGCGCGACGTCGGCAAGGCGCTGGGGTTCACCCCCGACGCGATTGGCCGCCTCGCGGGTTCGATCGACCGCTGGAGCGGGGGCGGACTGGGGCATCGCGACGATCCCTCGGGTGCGGCGCGCGAGGAGTCGCTGCGTGCGGCAGGGCTCGATCCATCCGCGCCGCGCGTGCGGCAGCTGGTGGCGCTCGTCGGCGAGATCCTCGGCTTCCCGCGCCATCGGTCGCAGCACGTCGGTGGTTTCATCATCTCGCGGGGCGCGCTCGGCGAGATGGTCCCGATCGAACATGCGGCGATGGAGGACCGCTCGATCATCGAGTGGGACAAGGACGACATCGAGGCGCTCGGGATGCTCAAGATCGACATCCTCTCGCTCGGCATGCTGACGGCGATCCGCAAGACGATCGATCTCGTCAACGGCGACCGCGCCGCGCTCGCCGACGGTGCGGATGGTGCGTCGCCCTCGGACGCATCGAAGCCGCGAAGGGATCTTGTGATGGCGGGCGTGATCGGTGCGGGAGCACGCCATTCGGGTTCCGTCGAGGCCGATGCACGCGTGGCCCCCGCACCAGCCTCCGCACCAGCCTCCGCACATATCCTCGCAAGCCACGAAGTAGATCGGCCGGCAGCTCGACCGATCGGTTCTGGTTCTCCCGCGTCGTCGTCCCCCGCGTCGTCGTCCCCCGCGTCGTCGTCCCCCGCGTCGTCGTCTCCCGCGTCGTCGTCCCCCGCGTCGTCGTCTCCCGCGTCGT
This sequence comes from Phycisphaerales bacterium, assembly GCA_044346895.1. Lineage (GTDB taxonomy): Bacteria > Planctomycetota > Phycisphaerae > Phycisphaerales > SM1A02 > QWPT01. The sequence goes on along the minus strand of JBIIYI010000174.1, from coordinate 3,240 downwards.
CGTCTCCCGCGTCATTTCCCTCGTCGAGCATCGGTGCGCCGTGCGCAGGTGATGGACCGATGCGATCGGCCGATCGAAGCCGACGCGAGGTCCTGCGGTTTCATGCGATTCCCCCGGAGGATCCGTCCACCTACGACATGATTTGCATTGCGGACACGATCGGGGTCTTCCAGATCGAATCGCGCGCGCAGATGTCGATGCTGCCACGGCTCAGGCCGCGGTCGTTCTACGACCTCGTGGTCGAGGTCGCCATCGTCCGACCAGGTCCGATCCAGGGAGACATGGTGCATCCCTATCTGCGCCGTCGCAGCGGCGAGGAGCCCGTGCGATACCCCAACGACGCGATCCGCAAGGTGCTTGGCAAGACCCTCGGCGTCCCGCTCTTCCAGGAGCAGGCGATGGCGCTCGCGGTGGTGGCGGCGGGGTTCACGCCGGGTCAGGCGGATGAACTCCGGCGCGCCATCGCCGCGTGGAAGCGCAGCGGCAACCAGATCGCACGCTTCGGCGAGGCGCTCGAGGAAGGCATGGTCGCGCGCGGCTATTCCCGCACGTTCGCGAAGCAGGTCTTCGAGCAGATCAAGGGCTTCTCCGGATACGGATTTCCCGAATCCCACGCGGCGAGCTTCGCGCTGCTCGTCTACGCGAGCGCATGGCTCAAGCGTCATCATCCCGCGGCGTTCGCCGCGGCGCTTCTCAACAGCCAGCCGATGGGTTTCTACGCGCCCGCCCAGATCGTGCGCGACGCGAAGGAACACGGCGTCGCGGTGCGGGGCATCGACATCCACTGCTCGCGCTGGGATTCGACCCTCGAGCGCGGTCCGGACGTCGGTCCGGCGCTCGCCGACGAGGCACGTCGTGCGTGTGGCGGCGTACAGCAGACGTTCGCGTGGTCGTCATGCGACGGATCCGGCGCGGCGGATGCGGCGCGGGGGCGCGCGCCGTCGCCATCGGTGGAGGGCTCCGCGAGATCGCGGATGTCGCGCTCATCGACCGTGCGCATCGACGCCGGATTGGGGGCGTCGCTGGCCGCCATCGCGCGCCGTGAACAACGCGATGCTGCATGCGATGAACTCCCTGATGAACCACCTGACAAACCACCTGACGAATCACGCGATCAGTCGCCGCCTGCGGAGTGTGTGGCTTCGATCAATGCGGCGACTGCAAGCGATGCGGCGGATCCCGCCGAGATGCATCTGCTCGAGCGGTTCCGGTGGAGCGGGGCTTCCGATGAAGCGGATTCTTGCTTCCGCGGAGTGCGGATCCAGCGGTGGGAGCGCATGGATGCCGACTCGCGATCGACTTCCGTGCGCCGTGACCTCGCGCTGGAACGGCTCCATGGACGTGGGCGCAGCGTGACGGTGGGAGGTGACGAGGGGGACCTCTCGCCGATTCGTGCGGCAGAGCCGTTGGCCCCGCCATCGCCGTCGCCGTCATCGCATGACTTCGCGTCGCACACGTCGCCCGCCCGCATGCGAACGTTGCCATCAAGCCAAACCGTCGGGGCCGAGTCCGAGTCCGAGTTCGAGTTCGAGTTCGAGTCTGAGGGGCCGCCGGCGATCGCGGCTGAACCCGTGCGCGACGATCCCGCGCGATTCGCTGTTCCAACGCAGCCCGCGCTTCGGCTCGGTCTGCGCCTCGTGCGGGGCCTGACGGCCGAGGAGGCGCAGCGCATCGTCGAGGCGGTGGCGCGCGCAGGTCCCTTTCGGCGAATCGCCGATCTCGCCGACAGCGCGCGGATCGGTCGGTCGACGCTGCGCAAGCTTGCAGCAGCGGATGCGTTCGGCTCGATGGGACTCGATCGCCAGCAGGCCAACTGGCAGATCCTCGCATGGCGTGAGCAGACGTGCGAGGCGGATGGCGCGCCGGCGCCCTCGCTCTGGTCCGGACCAGCACGTGCGGGCAGCGAGACGGAGACGATCGAGCCGGCGCTTCCGGAGGTGGCGGAACTTTCGGCGATCGCGCAGGATCTCGAGGCGACGGGAATCTCGCTCAAGCGCCATCCGATCGCCTGCCTGCGCGACCGTCTGCAGCGCGCACGGGCGATTCCCTGTGGATTCCTTCGCGAGGAGACGCGCACTCCGGATCGGAAGATCGTCGTGGTCGCGGGGATCGTCCTGATCCGGCAGCGCCCATCGACCGCGAAGGGCATCGTCTTCATGACGATCGAGGACGAGACCGGCGTGGCCAATCTCGTGATCCGTCCGCGCGTCTACGAGCGATTGCGCGGCGTGCTTCGCCATGCGGCCGCCGTCTGCGTGCGCGGGCGGGTCGAGCGGAGGCATGGCGTGGTCCATGTCCTCGTGGGGGCGGGGCGCGACATCACGCGCAGGCTTGAGGTCGATCCGGATGCCGGATCCGTGCGACCCATGGATGCGCGTCCATCGCCTGGTGCATCGGGTCAAGGGGTGATCTCCGAGGGGACGGGGGCTCCTCGTGGCGGAGGTCTGCCGAAGACGGTGGATCCCTCCGGCAACCACGTTGATCATGTCGACCACGTCGATCACGTGAGAGGAACGGGCGTTCGAGCGACGGACGATGCACTTCTCGCGCACGACGACGCACCGCGCGCGCCCGGACGCACGGGGGCGTTCCGCCGGTCCCGTGACTTCCACTGAGCGTCCGATCGAACTGCATTCTCGGGTACGCTCCCGGCATGTCCCTCACGACTTCCGTCTCAGAGCGCCGCCGCCACGAGTATCCATCCGGAAAGCGCGGTCGGAGACTCGCTGCGCGCGCCCGAGTGGGCACTGCGTTGGCCGCTGTCGTGGCGTTCGGCATGCTGCTGGCTGGATGTGGAAGCGTGCGAGGTACCGGCAAGCCGCTTCTTGAGGAGACTCCTCCGCAGAATGATGCATCGAAGGCGAGCCTGGAACCGGAGGTCGCGGAACGCGGAATGTAGAGCGGGCGAGGTGCGACCCCGGGGGAACCACGGCGTCGACAGGCTTGTATGAATCCGGCACGTGCCTGGCACGCACCCGGCACGTGCCTGGCACCAACACGGCACGTGCTTGGAACGCACCCGGCACGTGCTTGGCACCAACCTGGCGCGCACCCGGCACGTGCCTGGCACGCACCCGGCACGTGCCTGGCACGCACCCGGCACGTGCCTGGCACCAATCCGGCACGTGCGTGGCACGCACCCGGCACGTGCTTGGCACGCACGCGGCACGTGCTTGGCACGCACGCGGCACGTGCTTGGCACGCACGCGGCACGTGCTTGGCACGCACGCGGCACGTGCT
>JBIIYI010000173.1:0-6316 GCA_044346895.1 Phycisphaerales bacterium | reverse complement strand
CTCATTCTTGCAACTGAAGATGGTGGTGCGACATGGAATGAGGTCTACCGCTCCACGCGACCGTTCGAGACGACCTGGAAATTCTCGTTCCCCACGAGCGAAACCGGCTACTGCACTGTGCAGTCGTACAACCCTGATCCTGCGGCATCCGAGCGTTTCGTTGCGAAGACGACCGATGGCGGAAAGACGTGGACGGAGATTCCACTGGTGAACGACCACAAGGTTCGCGAGTTTGGAATTGCGTTCGTCGATGCCGATCGCGGCTGGCTCGGCGCGATGCCGCATGGGTTCATGACGAGCGACGGCGGAAAGAGTTGGTCGCGCGTCAACTTTGGCAATGCGGTGAACAAGATTCGTGTGGTGCCGTCGAAGGACGGAGTCGTTGGCTACGCCATCGGCGTTGAAGTGCACAAGTTGATCTTGCCAAACAGTGCGTCCGCCGACTCGGCACGCTGAACCCATGGAGTTGGCTGGAACGCGCCGGATATGAACACGCACGCCAAAAGCACTCAAGCCAAAAGCACTCAAGCCAAGAGCACTCAAGCCAAGAGCACTCAAACTATAAAGATGGAACCCATGAACTCCCAAACCACACATCGCTTCGCGCGCACACCCCAACTCGTTCGTCCGTTCCGCGCGCTTCTGGTTTGCGCGCTACCGATCTTTGGGCTTTCCGCCTGTGTGATCAACTCGGCCAGCTCGAAGGGGCAGCTCGCTCAATCTGTCGAGGGCGCGAAGTCTGTGGTTGTCACCACGGAGAATGGCGGCGTGGAGCTGATCCAAGACGCGTCGGCCACAACCATGCAGATTTCAGCCACGATCCGCTGCTCAGCCGACACGATCGAGAAGGCCGAAGCACGCGTGAAGGCGACCAAACTGACGGCGGTGCGCGACGCGGACGGTCGTGTGCGGGTTGCCGTTGAGTTTCCCCCGCACGAATCGGCAGGCGCGGTCGATTCCATGGGCAGCTACTCCGGGTCGCAGGACTCTGCCAGCGTTGTCATCCGCGCGGCGAGCCTTGATGCGATCGAGGTCTCGACCTCAAACGGTCGCATCGATGTTGGTGCGTTCCGAGGTGTTGCGAAACTGTCGACCTCAAACGGAGCGATCGAGGTGAAGGATCACGCGGGTCCCGTCGAGGCGCGTTCGACGAACGGCGCGATCCGCGCGTCGGGTGTGCTCGCACCGATCGTCGCCGAGACATCGAACGGGCGGATTGAGGTCTCGCTTGCGCCTGCTGCCCAAGGCAACGTCAATCTCGAGACGTCGAATGGCTCGGTGAGCCTCGAACTTGGCGCGGGCTGGGAGGGGACGGTCACCGCCGACACAAGCAATGGAAAGATCGACCTCTCAGGCGGCGAAGTTGCCGGAAGAGGCGACAAGAAGACCATGACCATCGGCGACGCCGCGAAGGCGAAGGCCGTCATCGACACCAGCAACGGCCGCGTCACCGTGCGTGCCGGGACGAAGTGAATCAAAGGCAGCCATCATGCAAAACGAATCCCTCCCGACCCGCGGACTGACCGTCAAGGGCCTCGTCAAGATCCATCCCGGCCCCGTCTGTGCGCTGCGCGGCGTCGACCTCGAGATCCCCGAAGGCATGTTCGGGCTGCTCGGGCCGAACGGCGCGGGCAAGTCGACCTTCATGAACATCGTCGCGGGGCTCGTCGAGCCGACCGCGGGCAAGGTGCTGCTCGACGGGACCGACATCGTCGCGCACCCGCGCTTCATGCGCGAGCGGCTCGGGTATCTCCCGCAGGACTTCGGCTTCTATCCCGATCTGTCGGGACGCGCGATGCTCGAGTTCCTGCTCAAGCTGAAGGGCGTGACGGGGCCGAAGGGGCGGCGCGCCCTCGCGGATGAACTGCTCGAGCGCGTCAACCTCACGAGCGCCGCGAGGCGGAAGGTCGGCGGCTACTCGGGCGGCATGCGGCAGCGCCTCGGCCTCGCGCAGGCGATCGCGGGAGATCCGCGCGTCCTCATCGTCGACGAGCCGACCGCTGGCCTCGACCCCGAGGAGCGGCAGCGCTTCTACCGCCTGCTCGGCGAGATGAGCGCGGGGCGCGTGGTGCTGCTCTCGACGCACATCGTCGACGACGTTGCGACGCTCTGCCCTCGCCTCGCGGTGATCCGCTCCGGCGAGGTCGTGGCCGACACCACGCCGGGCGCCGCGCGCGCGGCCGTCGACGGGCTCATCCACGAGGGATTCGTGGCGGACGCCGAGCTTCCGGCCTTCGCGAAGGCGCATCGCGTGATCAGCGCCGTCCTCAACGAGGGCCGCGACAACCGCGTGCGCGTGTTCGTCGCCGGCGATCGCGCGGCGCCCGCAGGCTTCGTCCGAAGCGCGGCGACGCTCGAGGACGCCTATCTCGTCCTCATGCGCTGCCCGGCGGAGGAGGTGCCGACCGCGCTCGTGAGGAGTTCCGCGCCCGCGCTTGCCGGAGGTGCCGCATGACGCGCCGGATGCTTGCGTACGTCGCGCTCGAGCTCGCGACCTTCTGGAAGCGGCCGATCAACATCATGATGTTCGTCGTCCTCTCGGCGATGAGCTTCGGATTCCTCGCCGGAGGGGTGCGCGTGAGCACCGGTTCCGCAGACACGGGCGGAGCGAAGAACGCGGTGAACTCCGCGTTCAACCTCGCCTTCTCCGACATGTTCCTCTTCGCGCTGATCCTGCCGTTCTTCACGGCGATCGCGTGCGGCATGCCGGTGCTCGGCGACTTCGACCGGCGCATCCACCGCCTGGTCGCGGCGACGCCGATCTCGCACGTCGAGTACGCGTTCGCGCGGATGGCGGGCGCGGTCGCGACGCTCGCCGCGGTGCTCGCGGCGTGGCTCGTCGTCCAGATCGCGCTCCACGAGTTCTGGCCGATCGACCCGAACGACGCGACGCGCGTCGGCTTCTCGCTCGGCTCGTACCTCTGGCCGCTCGTGCTGTTCGCGCTTCCGACCGTCCTCTTCGTCGGAGGCGTCTCGATGTGGGCCGGGGCACGCACGCGCATGCCGGTGCTCGTGTTCGCACTGCCGGTCGTATTCCTCATCGGCGGGTTCTTCATCTGGGTGTACGACCCCGAGTGGCTGACGCTCTCCGTCGACCGCCTGATGCAGGCGCTCGACCCCGCGGGCGTCCGCTGGTTCATCAAGACGTTCGTCGACGAGCGGAAGTCGGTCGAGTACTACAACGCGTCGACGGTCGTTCCCGACGCGCTCTTCGTCCTCAGCCGCCTCGCGTTCATCGCGATCGGGCTCGTCGCCGTGTGGGCGACGGGCCGGCGGCTCGATGCGGTCGAGCGGCGCGACGCGCGCGTGGGCGACATGGCGGCACTCCTCGCGGACGCGCGGCGAGCGACGCCCGCGCCGGGGTTCGTCACGCAGGCCGCGATCGCAGCGCGCGGAGGCGCGCTCCCGTCGATCGTGCGCGCGCCGGGATTCGTGCGCGGCACGCTCGCCGTCCTGCGCAGCGAATCGCGCATGCTCGTCCGCTCGCCGGGCGTGTGGCTCTTCGGTCCGCTGATTCTTCTCCAGGTCTGGGGAACCACCTCGTTCCGCGAGGGGGCGCTCTCGACGGAGGTCCTCGCGACGACCGGCAGCGCGGCGGCGGGCGCCTTCGACACGCTCACGCTTCTCCTCTGCTTCCTCACGCTCTTCTATACGGTCGAGAGTCTGGTGCGCGAGGAGCGCTGCGGGTTGAGCGCGATCTTCCGTGCGGCGCCCGTGCCGACCGGCGCGGTCCTTGCCGGCAAGGTGCTCGCGAACGCGATCCTCGCGCTCGTCATCATCGCGTGCGCCGCGCTTGCGATCCTGCTCACGATCCTGTTCCAGTGGCGCTCGTCCGGCATCTTCGTCGGATTCGAGGTGCCGACGCTCCTCCTCGTCCTCGGCGCGCTGCTTGCGCCGACGCTCGTCGTCTGGTGCGCGTTCACCGCGTTCGTGTACGCGCTCGTGCGCAACCGGTTTGCGGTCTACGGCATCGCGCTCGCCGCGCTCGTCGGCACCGGGCTCGCGACGCAGTTTGGATATGTGAACTGGCTGACCGCATGGCACCTCTGGAGTGCGGTCCGCTGGAGCGAGCTCGACCGGCTCGCCTTCATGTGGGATGCGCTTCTCGCGAACCGGCTGCTCGTCCTCGCGCTCGCGGCGTTCTTCATCGTCGCGACGCTCTCGATCTGGCCCCGGCGGGCGCCCGATCTTCGTGCCGTGGCCGACCGGATGCGGCCGGCTGCGATGCTTCGGGCGGCGGTCGTGCCGATGCTCGCGGCGCTCCCGGTCGTCGTTCTCGCCGTCTGGGTCGGGCTTTCGGTCCGTGGCGGCTTCCAAGGCGGCCCGGCGCAGGACGCGCAGCGCGCCTACTGGAAGCGCAACTCGGCGACGTGGGAGGACGCGCCGGTTCCCGCGCTCGATCGCGTCGATGGCGAGGTGAGGCTCTTCCCGGAGGATCGTCGACTCGAGGTCGTCGCGACGATCGTCCTGCGCAACCCGCATGTCGCGCCGATGGCGGAGGTTCCGATCACGGTCGGGCCGCACTTCCGCAGCTCCGGCTGGACCGTCGATGGCGTCGCGTCCGACCCCGAGAAGCGCGACCAGCCGCTCCCCGCGATCGAGAACCGGAGCAATCTGTACGTCGTGATCCCCGCGAAGCCGCTCGGGCGCGACGAGTCGGTCGAGGTGAGCTTCCGGCTCGAGGGCGAGTACCCCGAGGGATGGACGCGCTACGGCGCGGGATCCGGCGAGTTCCTGCTTCCCTCCGGCGTCGTGCTGACGAGTTTCGGCACGAGTTTCCTTCCGGTCGCGGGATACCTCGATGGCCCCGGCATCGACGAGCGCAACAGTCGCGACGCGCGCGAGTATGCGCGCGACCATTGGAAGTCGCGCGTCGATCCGGCGTTCGGGCCCGCATGGGCGACCGATGTGCGCCTCGTGGTCGAGGGGCCGGAGGATTGGATCCTCAATGTCGTCGGCGTCGAGAAGGAGTCGACCGTCGTCGACGGACGCCGGCGGACGCTCTGGGAGACGGATCACCCGGTCCGCTTCTTCAACATCGTGGGCGGGCCGCTCGTCGCCGCGAAGGGCGCGTCGACGACGGTCTACCACAGCCCGGCGACCGCGCACAACGTGCCCACGATGGTGCGCGCGCTCGACGCGGCGCGGAATCGCTACAGCGCATGGTTCGGGCCGTATCCGTGGGAGAACCTGCGGGTGACGCAGTTCCCGGGGCTCGCCTCGTACGCGCAGGGATTCCCGGGCAACATCACCTTCAGCGAGGACATCGGCTTCATGACGGTTCCGATGCGCAGCGCGAAGTCCGAGGCGGTCGATCCCGATGCGGGGGGAGACTTGGTCGCGTCGGCGGACCGGGGTGAGGAGCGGCCCGGCGCGGCCGGGGCTGACGAGTCCGACGGCTCGACGGCGAGCGATGTGGGCGCGCGGGCGTCCGAGCGCGAGGAAGACATCGATCTCGCCTTCTACATCGTGGCCCACGAGTCGGGACACCAGTGGTGGGGCAACATCGTCATGCCGGGCAAGGGGCCGGGCGGGAACATCATCAGCGAGGGGCTTGCGGAATTCAGCGCGCTGATGCTCGTCCATCATGAACTCGGGGAAGGGCAGGCGAGGACGCTTCGCCGCCGCTGGGAGCGCGCGTACGTGTTCGGGCGAAGCCCGGACGACGAGCGCTCGATCAACCGCACCGACGGCACGCGGCCAGGCGACACGGTCGTCACCTACAACCGCGCGGGATTCGTGTTCTGGATGCTGCGCGACCTGATGGGCGAGGAGCGGATGCTCGCGGGACTGCGCGCGTTCGTCGAGAAGTGGAAGAGCGGCGTCGAGACGCCCGAGGGGCTCGATTTCCCGCTGATCGAGGACATGGTCGAGAGCCTGCGCGCGCACGCGCCTGATGCGGCTGCGTTCGATGCATTCGTCGCGCAATGGATCTACGGGACGGCGCTTCCGGACCTTGAGATCGCCGGAGCGAAGGTGCTCGCGGAAGCGGCTGGCGGGGGCGCTTCCTCGGCCGCGGAGGCGGGAGTGACGACCGAGGTCACGCTCGCGCATCGTGGGACGGGAGTGGTGGACGTGGTCGTCCGCGCGGAAGGCGCCGCGACGGGGAACGAACCCGCGCCGTTCGTCGATGAAGTCGTCCGGATCGGTCCGGGCGAGACGAGGACGCTGCGCCTCGAGAGCGCGTTCCGGCCGGTGAAGGTGATCGCGGATCCCGAGGTCCGGGTGCTGCTCGTGGGCCGCAAGCGCTGCGAGCAGACCCTCTGAACGCGCACCCTGCATAGTGCACGGCACATGCCACCCAGTGCCAGGCACT
>JBIIYI010000172.1:0-6330 GCA_044346895.1 Phycisphaerales bacterium | reverse complement strand
GAACTCGTGCGCAGCGGCAAGGTGAAGGCGCCGATCGTGATCGGCCGCGATCACCTCGATTGCGGCAGCGTCGCGAGCCCGAACCGCGAAACCGAGGCGATGCTCGACGGCACCGACGCGGTCAGCGATTGGGCGATCCTGAACTTCGCGGTGAACACGGCGAGCGGCGCAAGCTGGACGAGCTTCCACCACGGCGGCGGCGTCGGCATCGGCTTCTCGCAGCACGCGGGACAGGTGATCGTTGCCGATGGCACCGACGAGGCCGCCGCGCGCATCGAGCGCGTCTTGACGAACGACCCGATGATGGGCGTGTTCCGTCACGCCGACGCGGGGTACGAGCTTGCGCGGCAGTGCGCGCGGGCGGAGGCCGTCAAGATTCCGATGCTTCATTGAGCGCTCGCGACTCGCTTCGCTTTCGCTCGCTTTCTTCGGCGCCCTTCGGAGTAAATCCTCAGGGGCCGAGATGCGTCGTGCTTGAGCGGTCGCGGCTGCGGCGGCGACCTCTGGTGCTCGCAAGCGATTGCCGCGCCCTCGCTCTGGCCGGCCTCGCCGCGAATGAATCGCGGCGGGCCGAGATGAGCGATGCGATGCGCCGCCGCTCGAAGAGCGGCGGGTGCCCAAACCCACAAGCACGATCCTCAAGCGGCGCAGGCGCGCAGAGGTCGTGGTCAATCCGCGTCCGAGTTCCACGCGAGACGCCGAGCGCAGCGAGGCGGTCCTTGTCCACGCTGTGATTCAAGACCGGCGCGGCTTCGCCGCGCCGGTCATGCGTCGGGCGCCAACCGAGCATGGGCGGCTCGCCCGGAAATCTGATCAACATCGCAATGGCACCGCGCAGAAAACCGCCGCGCGCGTCTCTTTCCTCCGAGCGGCTCGTCAACCGATCTCCATCATCAACCCTCACGAGAATCCTCGCCATGCGCATCACCCCACGCATCCTGGTCGCCTCTTGCTGTCTTCCAATGCTGGCCACTTCGCTCGCAACAGCCGAGATCATCGATTTCGAGGATGTAGCGACGCCGGTCAACACAGAGCTGTTTGACGCTGGAGGTGTTTCCAACGGCTACAGGGGATTCAACTGGAGCACCAACTGGGTCGGATCGAGTTTACTTCCGGCTGGGTCGGCTGCGGTGTATCACAACGTCGGCTCGACGGCTTCCGGCTACCTGACGGCGATCGCCTCCGGGACGCGCGCGATGTTTCTGCCCGGGGTGTTCGAGTCCCCCGTGAATGAACTCACCATCACCCGAAGCGAGACTTGGAACTTCGGATCGATGGACTTCGCAGCCGCGTGGAATACGAACCTCTCGGTCGAGATCACCGGTCTTCTCGCTGGAAACGCCCTCTACACCTACAGCACCACGATCGCGACTCCCGGCCAGCTGGCCTCCCTGGAGTTGAACTTCAACGGCATCGACACGCTGTTCATCCGGTCCTCCGGTGGAACGACGGCCTACGCGGGAGGCAGCGGCGCCCATCTCATCATCGACAACTTCGCCTACACCGTCCCCGCGCCTTCGGCGATGGCGCTGCTCGCGGCGGCCGGATTCTGCCGTCGTCGCCGGCGTTGACCGACGTACGCACAGGACGCGCGGGGGCCGGCGACAGTCGCCGCCCCCGGCGTCTGAATAACGGCACCCACGCGCGAGCGGCTAGATTGCCTGCGTGCCGGTGATCCTCGAACCGACCCCTGAGAACATCGCGAAGTGCGCCGAGCGCCTGCGCTGGGGGTTGCCCGTCGCGTTTCCGACGGAGACGGTCTACGGCCTTGCGTGCGATGCGCGCAGCGAGGCCGCGGTTTCCGAGGTCTACCGCATGAAGCGGCGGCCGTCGTCGAATCCGCTGATCGCGCACGTCTCGGGCGTCGCGATGGCGAAGGAAGCGGTCATCGGGTGGGACAAGCGCGCCGACAAGCTCGCGGAAGCGTTCTGGCCGGGCCCTCTCGCGATGATCTTCAACCGCCGCAGCGTGATTTCGGCGCTCTCGGTGGGCGGCCGCACGTCGGTCGCCGTGCGCAGCCCCGCGCATCCGGTCGCGCAGGCGTTGATCTCGGCCTTCGGCCATCCGATCGCCGCGCCGAGCGCGAACCGCTCCGGCCGCATCTCGCCGACGACCGCCGCGCACGTCGCGGAGGAGTTCGCCGACGTCCCCGATCTCCCGATCCTCGACGGCGGCGCCTGCGAGGTCGGCCTCGAGTCGACCGTGCTCGACCTCTCCCGCGCGCGGCCGATGATCCTTCGCCCCGGCGCCATCGGCATCGCGGATCTCGAACCGCTGATCGGCCCCGTCGCGGCGCCCGCGGTCGGCGCGCAGGCCGGGAGCCCCGGCACGGCCGCGTCGCACTACGCGCCCGCCACCGCCACCGAACTCGTCGTCGCGAGCGATCTCGCCGCGCGCCTCGCGCGGGAGGCGAACCGCGTCGCCGTCGTCGCCTTCGCCGGCACGAACGTCCCCGCGCCGCACGAACTCCTCGCGCTCCCCCGCCACGCCGCGAGCTACGCGCAGCTTCTCTACGCGACGCTGCGGCGCGCCGACGCGTCCGGCGCCGCGCTGATCCTGATCGTCCTTCCCGACGAACGCGGCGGCATCTGGGACGCGGCGCACGACCGCATCCGCCGCGCCGCCGCGCGCCGGCCCGCGACGACCGCCTGAGGGTTCAGTACTCGGCCTTCGCCGGATCGATCGCATCGAGCTCGATGCGGTTCGCCTCGAGGCCCGTGCCCATCGCGCGCTGCAGCGCCGCGATCGCGCCCTGGTAGCCGACGAGCGACGCGAAGTACGCATCCTCCGCCGCGGCGAGCCCGTTCTGCAGCTGGAACTTGAGCTGGAGGAACTCGGGCGTGAGCGCCGCGAGCGTCTTCTCGTCGACGAGCAGCGCGCGCAGGTTCTCGGCTTGGGCCAGCCGGTACGCGCGGTTCTGCTCGACGAGCTCGCGGTACGACACGCAGTCGGTCAGCGCGTTCTTGACCGACAGCACCGTGCCCTGCACCGCCTGCTCGTACGCGACGACCGCCTGCGAGCGGCGCAGGCGCGCGGCCTGATAGGTCGCCTCGGGCGCGCGGTTTCCGATCGCCTGGCTGAAGCGCAGGCCCGCGGCGTAGTCGATGAAGTCGCCGCTTCCGATGTCGGAGTACGAACCGCCGAAGTCGCCGTCGAGGCCGAACCACGACATGCTCGCCGCGAGATCGAGCTGCGGGAGCCGGCCGTTGTCGGCGACCGTCACGCCGATCGACGACGAATCGATCGCGATGAGCGCCTGCTGGATCTCGGGCGACTTTCCGATCGCCGTCTCGATCGAGCGCTTGAGGTCTGCCTCGAAGGCCGCGTCGCTCGGGGCGTCCGCCGGCACCACGTCGACCTCGCCGCCCACCGGGAGCGACGGATCGTTCAGCAGCACCTTCAGCGTGTTCCCCGCCTCGCTGAGCCGCCGGCGCGCCTCGATGACGATCGACTTGCGCTGCTCGACCGTGGCGACGGCGTTCGCATACTGGGCGAGCGTGGCGTCGAACTCGCGGCGCTTCGCGAGGACGTCGCGCACCTCCTCGCCGACCTTCACGAGCCACTCGGCGCTCACGAGCCGCGCACGCGCCGAGACGAGCTGCCAGTACGCCTGCTCGGTGCGGGCGACCACGTCGAGGAGCCGCGCGCGCGCCGCCTCCCGCGCCGCCTTGTCGTCGTTCTGGGCAAGCCGCACACGGGCGAGAGCCACGTCCTCGCCGAACCCGCGCAGGAGCGGCTGCGTCACGCCGAGGACGACCGCGCTCTGCCACGCCGGATCGGGCACGTACAGGTTGCTGTCGAGGTTGTCGATGTAGTTCGTCCGGGCGGTGATGCCCACCGACCCGCCCGACTCGAGCGCCTTGTTCAGGCCGGCGTCGAAACTCCAGTTGCGCTGGTTGGTCACGTTCGGGATGACCGGCTCGGTCGACCCGGGGAAGAGGATCCCGACGGCCGGTTCGTTGAGGCGCTCCCAGCCGAGCCCAGCGCCGACGACCCAGTCGAAGGCGGCCTCCGCCCGGATGATGTCCTGACCGGTGATCGACTCCTCGAGTCGGGCGGTCTCGACGTCGAGGTTGTTCCGGACCGCCGACTCGACCGCTTCCCGGAGCGACAGGAGCACCCGGCGCGGCGACTCCGCGGTGAGGGGCACGACGCCCGAGACGGTCGACCCCTGCTCGGCCGACTGCGGGCCGATCGCGTCGAGTTCCTGCCGACGCGACGCGAGCATCCGGTCGACGTCGGTCTCGCGGCGCTCCACCTTCGGCGCCGGGGCGGCGGGAAGCGATTCGGTCTGCCGCGTCGCGCTCGTCTTCACCGCGGCGTCGATCCGCTCCCGCAGTTCGTCCGAATCGGATGAGGCGAGCGGAGAGCGGCAGCCGCCGAGTCCGCCACCCGCCACGCCCCCGGCGATCGCAACGGCGGCGGCAAGCAGGAAGGGACGGCGCGGGCGCATCGATCGGGGCGACATGGGCGCGGATGGTAGCCGCCCGAACCGGGCGAATCGGCGGGTTTCCCCGGCGCCGACCGGCGGCGCGCGAGATGGGTGCATTTGACGCACAAGGCGGCGGAAAGCCGATACATTCCGTCCCATGACCTTCCGTACGTCTCTCGCGCCGCGCGCGCGCTCCGCCGCGTTCATCCTCACGACCGCCCTCACGGCCAACGCGGGTCTCGTCCTCGTCCCGTCCGCACTCCTCGCGTCCGACGGCGCGCATGCGCAGTCGGCTCCGACGTCGACCGCGAAGACGCCCTACGACGCGACGCTCGCAAGCGACGCGCTCGTGCGCTGCGCGTCGAGCACCGAGACGGGCTACGTCTTCGGCAGCCTTCCCGCGGGCACCTCCGTGCGCGTCCTGCAGGAAGAGCCGGGCTGGGTGCGCATCGCGACCACCGGCAGCGCGTTCGACGGCTGGTTCGGCTACGTGAAGTCGTCGGCCGGCGTCACGCTTTCGACCGACGGCAAGACGATCAACATCGCATCGCGCGCGGAGATCACCGCGCCGAACGCGGATCGCGACTTCGCACCCGACGCGAGCTACCGCGCGATCGGCTACCTCCTCGCGGGGAACAGCGCGAACGTCCTCGAGCAGGTGAAGGACTCGAGCGGCGCGACCTACTACGCGATCGCGCTCGGCGGTGGAACGTCCGGCTGGATCTCCTCGTCCGCGCTGACGAAGGCCGCGACGGCGAATCCTGCGCCCACGACGCCAAACACGACGCCAAACACGACGCCGAACACGACGCCGAACACGACCCCCGCCACGACGACCACGACGACTGCCGGCGGCACCGGCGAGGCGGTCGTCGACGTGAAGAAGGAAACCGCCGTCGTCGAGGTCGATACGGAGACCGGCCAGGTGATCGTCGCCGAGACGACGACGGAGACGGCTGCCGAAACGGGCGCGGCGTCCGGAGCCGCCGAGGCAAAGGGCGCGAGCGACGCCACCGCGAAGACGCGCAGCAGCGTCGAGGCGCAGGTGAAGCGGATCCGCGTTTCGGACCTCGAGGCGTCGTACAAGGCGATGCGCGCCGAGCCGACGGAACTCGCCGAGTTCGAGGCGCTGCGCGCCCGCGTCCTCGCGATCGCCGAGGATCCGAAGTCGACCACCGGCGAGATCCAGCGCGCGAAGTTCCTCGCGAAGAAGGTCGAGATCGACCTCGCGATCCAGAAGGACCTGCGCGAGATCGCCGAGCGCAAGCGCAAGCTCGACGCGAACTTCAAGGGCGTCGCCGATCTCGAGATGGCCACGCTCGCGCGCATGCCCTACGACAACGTCGGCCGCCTCAACGCGTCGAAGTTCTACACCGGCGAGCGCATGCCGCTCCTCTACGTGCTGCAGGATCCGGGCACCGGCTACACCATCGCCTACATCGTTCCGGACGGCACCTACGACCTCTCGTCGATGCTCGGCCTCGTCGTCGGCGTGAAGGGCCCGGTCAAGTACGACGAGAGCCTGCGCCTCAACGTGATCACGCCGAATTCGATCGTGCCGATCACGCCGAAGGCCGGCAACGATGCGATGACCGCGACCGGCGCCGAGACCACGCAGCCCGCCGACAAGTGAGCGCTCGCGCGCGACGCGCCGCGCCACCCACACCAGAGATCTCCGCAGGCCCCCGCCAACCGGCGGGGGCTTTGCTTTGGGGGCTTTGCTTTCCGCCCCTGCGCATCGATCCCCCGCCCGATCCTCCACTCGTTTCGCGCTATACTCCACGCCGTCGGGGCGTTAGCTCAATTGGGAGAGCGATGCCTTTGCAAGGCATAGGTTACCGGTTCGACCCCGGTACGCTCCATTCGCACGAAGGCCCGCCTCTCGGTGGGCCTTCCGC
>JBIIYI010000171.1:0-6338 GCA_044346895.1 Phycisphaerales bacterium | reverse complement strand
CTTCGGCGAAGGTGCCCGCGCGCTTCTTTGGAGTGAAGGGGAGGCCGTGCGTGTCGAGCGCGCCTGACCCGGTCTCGTCGCGCGGCGCCGCCCAGGCGCCCGATCACGCTTCTCTCGATGCACCGGATGCCGACTCGGACGATGGCCAGACCGTGATCGCCTTCGTCGCGCTCGGCGCGAATCTCGGCGACCGACTGGGCACGCTCCGTGCCGCGGTCGCGGCGCTCGCGTCGATCCCGCGGGTCTCGCTCCTCGCCGCGAGCAGCGCCTGGGATACGGCGCCCGTCGGGCCGCCGGACCAGCCGCGCTACCTGAACGCCGCCGTCGCGCTGCGCACGTCGCGTTCGCCCCGCGAACTGCTGGCCGAGCTTCTCGAGATCGAGAAGCGGTTCGGCCGCGACCGCGATGGATCCCGCTGGACGGCGCGCACCCTCGACCTCGACATCATCCTCTTCGGGAATGCGATCGTCTCGGAGGGCGACCTTGCGGTCCCGCATCCCCGGTTCCGGGAGCGCGCGTTCGTCCTGCTTCCCTTGGCCGAAATCGCGGGAAACGCGCGCGATCCGGTCACCGGGGAATCGGTAGAATCCCTCCTTCGTGCCTGCCCGGGCCGCGCGGACGCGGTCCTGGTGGAACAGCTTGCCGGCCCGGTCGACTGAAGCGACGGTGCGGAAGCGATGGTGGCATCGAAGGCCGCTCGCACACGAGGCTCGTCCTCGACTCCACTGGAGACTCCATGTCGAAGTTCGCCCGTACAACGCTCGCTCGCACCGTGCTCGCCTCCGCAGTCCTCGTCGCGGGAACCCTCGCGGCGTCGATCGCCCGTCCCGCCCTCGCGCAGGAGATCCCCGCGGGGGCGCTGCCCGAGAACCTGATGCCGAAGGCTCCCGACATCGCCGGCGCCTTCACCGACGCGATGAAGACCCCCGAGGCGGTCAAGGCCGCCGAGGAGGCGCTCAAGGCGACCGCGAAGGCCTACCGCGAGGCGAAGTCGTTCAGCGACACCGTCACGCTCGCGGTCGACATGATGGGCCGCAAGAACGAGCAGTCGATGACGATCATGCGCGACGCCGGTGGAACGCGCGTCGACATGGGCCCGAACTCGATCATCTCCGCGAACGGCAAGGTCTACGTCATCGACACGGGCGTGCCGGGCAAGTTCTACGCGATGCCGCTCGAGGGCTCGATGATCGCGACCCTCGAGAAGAATCTCGGCGGCTTCCCGGCGCCGATTCCGCGCTGGATGATCGACTCGGCCGAGCCGACCGACGTTGCGATGGAACTCGCCGGCGCGCTCATGCCCGGCGCGAAGATCGTCGGCTTCGACGCTGCGAACGGCAAGGTGCTCCTCAATGGCGAGGGCGGAAGCGTCGCGGTCTTCCAGATCGATCCGAAGTCGTCGCTCCTCTCCGGCGCTCAGGTGAACATCACCCCGCCCGGCGCGCCGGAAGGCGTGTCGTTCCCGATCAACCTCACGATGCGGCCCGTCGTCGCCGACGCGCTTCCCGCCGGCGTCGCGTTCGACGAAACCGGCAAGACGGCCGTCGCGTCGATCGAGGAGCTCGCTCCCACGCCGATCGCGGTGGGCGACGTCGCTCCCGCGTGGACGCTCAAGGACCTCGAGGGCAAGGAAGTCTCGCTCGCGGGCCTCAAGGGCAAGGTCGTCGTCATCGACTTCTGGGCCGAATGGTGCGGGCCGTGCAAGCGCGGCCTCCCGCACGTCAGCGACTTCGCGAAGTGGGCGAAGGAGTCGGGCAAGGCGATCGAGGTGTTCGGCGTGAACACGTTCGAGCAGAAGCGCGGCGACGAGCGCATCTCGGCCGTCAAGGACTACTGGACCAAGCAGGCGTTCGTCATGCCGTGCCTGGTCGACATGGAGGACGAGGCCGTGCGCGCGTACGGCTTCCAGGGCATTCCGGCCACCGTCGTCATCGGACCGGATGGCAAGGTCGCGGCCGTCCATCAGGGCATCGACCCGCAGAACCCGGCGAAGATCGTCGACGACCTGAAGGCCGAGTGCGAGAAGGCGCTCGCCTCGGGCGAGCCGAGCAAGGCTGGCTGATGAAGGCTGGCTGATGAAGGCTGGCTGATCACGACGGGCGTCTCCCGCCCGGCCAACTCGAAGATACCGACGGACGCGGGCGCGCATGCACCCGCGTCCGTCGCCTTTCGCGGAGGTCCCCGGTCTGGATCTTCCCGCACGACGCGGGATCCTGCGGCTTCGGTGCGTCGATCGATCGCGTCGCGCCACGCCCGCGCGTACAGTGCGCCCGCCCGGAGGTCGACATGGTCCGCACGCTCGGCACGCTTCTTTCCAGAGTCTCGCTCGTCGCATCGATCGTCGCGTCGTTCGTCGTTGTCTCGGTTCTCCCGCCCGTGGCGGTCGAGACGGCGTGGGGCGCGCCTCAGGGCGCGAAGCCCCCGGCCACGCCCAAACCTGCCGCCGCGCCCAAACCTGCCACCGAGCCCAAGCCTGCCGCGCCGGACGCGGATGAGGCAGCGGATGAGGCAGCGGTTGAGGCAGCGGAAGGGAAGGACGCGGGGGAACCACCCGCCCCGGCCGAGTCTCCGGAGGTCCAGCGCGGCCGCGCCGAGGCGCGGTTCAAGGAGATGATCGCCGCGTACCGCGCGAAGGAAGGCGTCGAGGTCACGACGAAGGTCGAGATCGTCGCTTCGAAGGATGGCGCCGAGGGAAGCGGCCCGACGGTCGAGGCGAAGTTCCGCTTCGGCCCGGATCGCCGCGCGCAGATGGGATTCCGCGGCTACGACATCCGGATCTGCGATGGCAAGGTCTCGGCGATGCACGAGTCGAACCCGCTCGCCTACCTCGAGGTCGGCGACAACGGCTCGGCGTACTACCAGCTCTTCAACGCCTTCCAGGCGCTTCCCTTCGTCGAACTCGCCCTCGCCCTCGGTGAGGACGATCCGGGCGAGGTCGCGATGCAGCTCCTGCCGCAGATTCCGAACGTCGTGCCCGCGCGCATCGAGTCGGACGAGATCGACGGGCAGGCGTGCGACGTGCTCGTCCTCGTCGCGGACGACGATTCGGAGGAACTCCGGCTCTTCCACGATCCGGACACCAAGCTGGTCGAGTCGGTGCGCGGCACGCTGCGCGGCGGTCCGATGGTCGAGGAGGGCGCCGAACTCGTGTTCAAGGCGACTTCCGTCGCGCGACGCCCCAAGGAGGCGCCCACGCCGGAATCGTTCCGACTCGATGTCGGCGGCCGGCAGAAGGTGGACGGTCTCGCGGCGCTCATCGATCGACGCCCCGGTGCCGCCGAAGCGGCCGCCGAGGATCGTGACGTCGAGGAACTCAAGGTCGGCGAACCTGCTCCCGAACTCGCGCTCCCGCGGGTCGGCGGAGCGACGGACTGGTCGCTCGCGGGCGCGCGGCCGAAGCCCGTCGTCGTCGACTTCTGGGCCACCTGGTGCGGCCCGTGCGTCGCGAGCATTCCCGAACTCGCGAAACTCGCCGAGGAGTTCAAGGGGCGCGCCGAGGTCGTGATGGTGAACACCGGCGAGCAGGGGTCGCGGGACGAGCGCGAGCAGCGGATCCGCGCCACCTTCGACAAGCGCGGGATCGCGAAGGACGCTCCGATCACGGGCGTGCTCGATCTCGACGGGCTCGCCGCGCGCCGCTGGCTCGTGCGGGCGTTCCCGACCACGTTCCTCGTCGCGCCCGACGGGCGCATCGCGGGAGTGTGGGTGGGAAGTTCCCCGCGTTCGCAGCGCGAACTCCGCGAGAAGCTCGAGGAACTCTGCGGGAAGAAGGCGGATGCGCCGAAGCCCGCCGCGAAGCCGTGACCGGCGGACGTTCCGTTCGATATCCTCCGGAGATGCACGAGAGTCGACCTGCTTCGGCAGCGCAGTCCGCGTCGCTTCCGCTCGTCGAGCGGGGTGATCGGCTCGACGCGCTCCGCATGCGCATCTCGGGATCGCTGCGCGGCGTGGCGCGCGCCGACATCCGCTTCGGTCGCCACGACCGGATGCTCTACGCGACGGACGCCAGCATCTACCAGGTCGAGCCGATCGGCGTGGTCGTGCCGCATTCGGTCGAGGACGGCGCGAAGGTCGTCGCGCACCTCGCGCGCGAGGGAGTCGCGATCCTGCCGCGCGGGTCGGGAACGGCGCTCGCCGGTCAGTCGGTGAACGAGGCGGTCGTCGTCGATTTCTCGCAGTACTGCCGCGCGATCCTCTCGGTCGACGCCGGGCGTCGCCGTGCGGTCGTCGAGCCCGGGGTCACGCTCGACCAGCTCAACGAGCATCTCGCGCCGTCCGGACTCATGTTCGGCCCCGACGTCGCCACGAGTTCGCATGCGACGCTCGGCGGCATGATCGGCAACAACTCGTCGGGTGCGCACTCGATCCTGTACGGGCGCACCGTCGAGAACCTCGTCGCGCTCGAGGTCGCCTTCGCCGACGGCTCGGTACACCGGCTCGAGGAGGGGAGTTGCGACCGCGACCCGGCGCAGCGCGCGCTGGCCGAGCGCCTGGAGCGGGTCGTCCGTCCGATCGCGGGCGAGATCCGCGCGCGGTTCCCGAAGATCCTGCGGCACGTCGACGGCTACGCGCTCGACATCTTCCTCGAGCAGCTCGAGCGTTCCACCGCGGGGACCTTCGACAAGGTCAACCTCGCGCACCTCGTGTGCGGCGGCGAGGGGACGCTCGCCGTCACGCTGCGCGCTGAACTCGCGCTCGTCCCGCGGCCGAAGGAGCGGGGGCTCGCGATCCTCGGTTTCGCGAGCGTGCGCGAGTCGCTCGCGAACCTGGCGGCGATCCTCGCGACGAAGCCTGCGGCCGTCGAACTCGTCGACGACGTCGTCATCGACGTGGCGCTCCGCAACACCGAGTACCGCCAGTACGTAGAGCTCATGCCGAAGCCCGCGCAGGGCAGCCTCGGAGCGGTGCTCTACGTCGAGTACTTCGCGGATCGCGCCGACGAACTGCCCGCGCGCTTCGACGCGCTCCGCGCGGCGGTGCGCATGGACGCCGGTGCGGGCGGATCGATGTCGACCTACACGGGCGCGGCGGAACGGCTGAAGGCCTGGAAGCTGCGCAAGGCGGGCGAACCGCTCCTGCACGGCGTTCCCGGCGTCCGCAAGCCGTTCACCTTCGTCGAGGACACCGCGGTCTGCCCGACGAAACTCCCCGAGTTCGTCGAGGAGTTCCGCGCGATCGTCTCGCGCCACGGGACGACCGCCGCCTACTACGCGCACGCGTCGGTGGGCTGCCTCCACATCCGGCCGCTCGTCGCGATCCACGATCCGAAGGATCGCGCGATCATGGTCTCGATCGCGAAGGAGATCGCGGGGCTCGTCGCGCGGTTCGGCGGAGCGCTCTCGGGCGAGCACGGCGACGGACGCGTGCGCTCTCCGCTCCTCGGCGACTACTTCGGCGACGCGATCTGCGGCGCGCTGCGCGAGGTGAAGTCGGCGTTCGATCCGCGCGGGCTGCTGAATCCCGGCAACATCGTCGACACGGGCCCCGCGGAGCGGTTGATCGAGCATCTCCGCATCGCGCCCGACGGAAGCGACGCGCACGCACCGGAGATCGCGACCTACTTCGACTACACGCGCGAGGAGGGCTTCGGCCACGCCATCGAGAGCTGCAACGGCGCCGGGCTCTGCCGCCGCACCTCGGGCGGAACCTCGATGTGTCCCTCGTACCGCGCGCTCAAGGACGAGCGTCACGCGACGCGCGGCCGCGGCAACGCGCTCCGCCTCGCCGTGACCGGGCAGCTCGGCGGCGCGCGCTGGAGCGACCCCGAGACGATGGAGACGCTCGACCTCTGCCTTTCCTGCAAGGCCTGCAAGACCGAGTGCCCATCCAACGTCGACATCTCGAAACTGAAGGCGGAGTACGCGGCGCAGCGCCACGAACGCGAGGGAGTCCCGTTCGCGACGCGCGTCTTCGGCCACGTCCGTCGGCTGAATGCGCTCGGCTCGCGGTTCCACGCGCTCGCGAATCTCGCGAACCGCACGCCGGTGGCGAAGGCGCTCGCGCGCGCGGTGCTCGGCATCGACCCGCGGCGCTCGATCCCGGCGTTCGGCCCATCGCTCTTCCGCTGGTTCGCGCGACGGGCGCCGCATGCGGGCGGCCGCACGGTGGTCCTCTTCGGCGACTGCTTCTCCGCCTACAACGAGCCGGGCATCGGCGAGGCCGCCGTGCGGCTTCTCGAGGCCTTCGGCTACCGCGTGGTGCTTGCCGACGTCGGTTGCTGCGGCCGGAGCCTGATCTCGACCGGCATGCTCGCGGAGGCCCGCGCCGAGATCGCGCGCGCGTCCGACGCGCTCGACGCGCTGCTCGCGTCGACGAAGGCCGAGGCGCTCCTCGTGCTC
>JBIIYI010000170.1:0-6359 GCA_044346895.1 Phycisphaerales bacterium | reverse complement strand
GTGTCCCTACCGACTCCGCGCGACGCCACGCGACTCCAAGCGACTCCGATGACGACACCGAACGACCAGCACCCTCCGCCACCCGATGGTCAGGACCCTTCCGATCCCGAGCTTGCGGTCCGCGCGGTGATCGGCAGCGCGAGCGAGAACGAGCGGCGCGCCGTCGAGGCGCGTGCGGCGAGCGACGCGGCGGCGGCGAGGCTCGTCGGACAGTTGCGCGACGTGCGCGACGCGATCGCGAGTGCGGCGGCGGAAGCGGCCGACCCAGCGCCGCGCGCGCTGTTCGAGCGGGCGTTCGCGCTCTCCGCTCGGCTTCCGAGGGTGCCGGGCTGGCTCGACCGGCTGAAGGCGGCGGTGCTCGAGCCGCTCGAGCAGGGGCTCGCGAATCTCGCGCAGCCGGCCCTGCGCGGGGCGGATTCCGGACTCCAGTCGTACGCGAGCGCGGGTTGGCGGCTCGATGCGATCGTCGAGCGCACGGCCGCGGGCGCGCAGTCGCTGCGCGTCCAGATCGACGGACCGTGCGAGAGCCTCGCGGGTGAGATCGTCCTCCTCGATGCGGCGTCCGGTCGCGTCCTTGCGGCGGCGCGGCTGGACGAGGACGGCGCATGCACGCTCGCTCTTCCCACGGGCGATGGGTCCGGCTCGTCGGCGGACGTCGCGTTCCATCTCGCGGGCGAGACCCGCACCGTCGCGGGCATCCGCATCCGATGACGCCGATGGATCCGCGCGCATCCCGAGATCCAGCCGAATCCGCGGCGCACGCGCCCACGGCTCCCGCCTGGGACGTGGAGGAACACGATCGACGCGCCGCCGAGTTCGAGGCGATCGCGGTCTCGGATCCCGCCGAGGCCTCGAGGCGCTTCGCATCCGTGCGCGCGGAGTTCGAGCATGCCGGCGATCTCGCGTCGGCCGCGCGTGCGGCGCGCGCCGCGATCAACGTCTTCGCGCACCTTGGCGATCCGTCGGCCGCCCTCGCGATCGCCGCGCACGCGCGACGTCGCGCACGCGGCGAGGAATCGTCCCGCGCCGCGCAGATCGAGGCGGCGCGCGTCCTCGTCGCCGCGATGCATCCGAGGGCGAAGTCCGGCAACATGCGTGGAGCGCTGCGCGCGGGAGCGCGCGCGGTGCGCGAACTCGAGGCGCTCGGCGAGCATGCGCTCGTCGCGCGCGCCGAACTCAATCTCGCGAACGTCGCGAAGGCGCTCGGGCGTCCGGCCGAGGCGGCGGCGCTCCTCGAGCGCGTCCTCGCGCATGGCGCGGCGATCGATCCGATCCGCGGCGCGGCGCTCAACGCGCTTGGCGAATCGCGCGTCCAGCTTGCGGAGTTCGCGCGGGCGATCGAAGCCTTCGACGCCGCCGCGCGCATCTACGAGGCGCAGGAAGGGCACCTGCATGCGGCGCTCGCGCGCGGGAACCTCGCCCACACGCTCGCGAAGGCGGGGGACATCGAGGCGGCGCTCCGTGCCTTCCGCCTCGCGCGCGAGCGCTTCGCCGCACTCGGCGCGCACGCGGAGGCCTGTCGGCTCGCGCTCGAGGAAGCCGAACTCCTCGAGGATGCGGGGCTCGTCCTCGATGCGGGCGACCTCGCGCTCGATGCGGGCGCGCTCGCGCTGCGGCACGGCCTGCGCGCCGAGGAGGCGCGCGCGGCGCTCGTGCGCGGGCGCATCGACCTCCACCGCGGCGACGCGTTCGACGCGCTGCCGCATCTCGACAGGGCGCGCGCGATCTCGACGGCGCTCGGCGACCGCATCGGCATGTCGCAGGCGGAGGTGGCGCGCGCCGCGTGCCTCGCGCGCTCGGGGCGACTCGCCGAGGCGGTCGCGGCCGCCGACGCGGCGCTCGCCGTCGCGGAGACGCCGATCGAGCGCGCGCTCGCGCTGCTGGCGGCATCCTTCGCGCGGCGGACCGTCGAGGTGGCGGAGAGGACGGCACGCGAGGCGTCGGGCGCCGGAACGCCTGCATCGCCCGAGTCGACTTCCCCCGGTTCGACCTCGCTCGATCACGCCCGCGGGGCTCGCGCGCTTGCGGCGACGCTCGGACTTCCCGCGCTCGAGGCCGAGGCATCGCTCGCGGAATCGCGCGCCGCGCGGCTTCGCGCATCGACGGGTGCCGACGCGCAGGCGCGGTCATGCGCGCGCACGCAGGCGCTCGCCGCCGCGCGCGAGGCGGTGGCTGGGCTCGAACGCGCGCAGGATCGGATCCTCGTTCGGACGCTTCGCCGGAGCTTCCTCTCGCACCGTCTCGAGGTGTACCACGAGCTCGCTTCGCAACTGCTCGCCGACATCGACGAACGACCTGACGCGACGCCGCGACCGGCTGAAGCGCATGAGGGAGCGCATGAGGGAGCGCATGAGGAAACGCATGAGGAAGAGCATGAGCGGGTGCAGGAGAAGGTGCGAGAGAAGGTGCGAGAGAGGGTGCGAGAAGCTCTCGATGTGATCGAACGCGCGCGCGACCGCACGATCGTCGAGGCGCTCGAGCGGACGAACGCGTGGACTCCGCGCGAAGCGTCCGATGCGCATCCGCTCGATCCACACGAGAGCAGTGCGGAGGTGCTTCGATCGGCGTCGCGCGCGGCGCGCGTCGAGGCTCGGGCCGATCTCGATCGCGCGATCGACGGATCGAGCGAACCACCGCGCGGTGCGGCGATCGACGCGGGCACGGAGGCGGTCATGGACGCGGGCATGGACGTGGACATGGACGGCGCACCCACCGCGTCGGGCGCGTCGCGATTCCGATCCGACGCGGATGCCGTCGTCTTCCACGAGGATGGCGCGCGGCTCGGCGCGTTCCTCCTCTCGGGCGCGGAACCGACAGGCTCGCGCACGATCGCGTTCCGGTCGATCACCGAGGATCTCCCGTCGCTCCTCGACGGCGTGGCGCGCTTCCGCTTCCAGGTCGCTCGTCACCTGTCGGGCGCGACCGCCGCGTCGCCGCGCGCGCATGCGGCCGGCCGCGCCGCCTTCGACGCGCTCCGCGCGGCGCTCTTCGGAAGCATCGCGGAAGGTTTGCGCAGGCGTTCGGCTCGACCGATCGTGATCGTCCCGTCGCCTTCGCTCGCGGGTCTCCCGCTCGGGCTCCTCGCACCGGACGAAGTGCTGGCGGCGACGGCGCCATCGCTGGGCATCGCCGCGCGGCTCGACGCGAACGCGCGCCGTGCGCGGCCGGCCGCGCCTGCGCTCGTCGTGGGCGTCGCGGACGAGCGCACGCCGGGACTTGCGCGCGAGGCGAGGCGGATCGCGGGCGCGCTTGGTCGCGACACCGTGCATCTCGACGGCGCGGCCGCGACGCGCGCGCGGTTCCGCGAGGCGCTCGCGACGGCCTCAGTCGCGCATGTCGCCTGCCACGGCATGTTCCCGCCCGATGCGCCGAATCTCGCGGGCCTCCTGCTCGCGGACGGCTGGTTCGGCGCGCGCGACGCGCATGCACTCGCGTCGGCTCCCGCCGAGCTCATCCTCAGCGGTTGCTCGACGGGGCTCGCTTCCGATGGTGCGGGCGAGCAGTGGTTCGGGCTTCTCCGCGGGTTTGCGGCCGCGGGCACGGCGCGGATGATCGCGAGCCTCTGGCCGGTGCGGGATGAGGACGGCGAACGCATGATGGAGGCGCTGCACGCGCCGGGAACGGCGGGCGCGCGCACGCGACGGCTTGTCGACACCTCGCGCGCGATGCTCGCCGAGGGCGTGCATCCGGCTTCGGCGACCGCGTTCGCGATTATCGGAGGCGCCACGGCCTTCGATATCGGACGCACGGACGAGTGATTCGCCGCGACGTTCGGAAGGCGGCACCCGCCGCAGCTCCCCGGTTCCCCGGTTCCTCGGCTCCCCGGTTCCTCGGTTCCCCGGTTCCCCGGTTCCTCGGTTCCCCGGTTCCTCGGTTCCCCGGTTCCTCGGTTCCCCGGTTCCTCGGCTCCCCGGTTCCTCGGCTCCCCGGTTCCTCGGCTCCCCGGTTCCTCGGCGCTCCGCGCTCAGTTCATCCGCGAAGCCGATGGCAGAAGCCAAGTTCGCGCCGCGACGCTCCGTGCAAACGGCGAAAAGAACGGCGGCGAGTTTCGGAGAGTGACAATTTTCGTGCAGACTGCCTGCGTACATGCACGAGTCGGCGGGCGGCACGCTCCTCAAGGTCGGCGATCCGACCACGATGCGTGCGCACGCGGTGAAGCGCGCCTGAAACTCGTCCGACCCGGCGACGACCCGGCGACGACCCGGCAAGCTTCCGGCAAGCGAGACCACGAACATGCACCTGATCGAGAACACGCATCGGCACGACGAGCACCAACCGCGCGAAATGGCGCGCACCCGGCGGACCTCGCGCGTCGGCCGGCGCCTGCGGTCGTGCGTTTGCCTCGCCTCGCGCCTCGCCTCGCGCATCGCCTCGCGCCTCGCACTGCGTCTCGCGCTCATCGTGTGCTCGGTCGCCGCGGGCGTCATCGTCGGTGGAGCGCGCGCCGACTTCATCCCCGAGCGCGTCCTGATCCTCGCGGACGACGCCGGTCAGGGCGGCGCGATCCAGAAGTTCGCCGACATCGGCTTCACGCTGAACCCGACCGTCGACTACACGCTCTTCCAGATCACGCGCTACGAGATCGATCCGCCTCCGACCGCGGCCGACATCCCGATCCTGCGCGCGGTGCTCGACAGCCTCATCGGTTCGAACACGATCGAGTCGGGCGATTTCGACATCCCCGTCGCGGTCGAGACGGGGCAGGGCCAGACGGGCAGCATCTGGGTGAGCTGTCTCGGGTTTCCGAACTTCTACGGTCAGTACGGCTCCACCGCGGTCGGTGCGCCGTTCGCAGCCGAACGCGGCTACGGACAGGGCGTGCGCATCGGGATCGTCGACTCCGGGCTCGTGCCGAACGCTCCGGTGTCGGAGGCGCTGTCGGCGAGCTTCGGATACGCCTGCGCCAACGGCGTCGCGACGCTCGGCGTGATCCCGCGCGACATCGGCGACGGCATCGATCAGAACGGCGTCAACGGGCCCGACGAGGGCGTCGGACACGGCACGTTCGTGGCGGGCATCGCCTCGCTCGTGGCGCCCGGCGCGCGGCACATCCACCTGAAGGTGCTCGACGACGAGGGCATGTGCTTCCTCTCCGACGTGCTGGCGGCGCTGCAGGCGTGCATCGAGGAGAACGTGCACGTCGTCAACCTGAGCCTCGTTCCGTCCGCGCCGACCGACATCCTCGCCTGCGCGATCCACATCCTGCGCAACAGCGGCGCGATCGTGGTCGCTTGCGCGGGCAACGACCCCAACATGACGAACCGCTACTACCCCGCGGTTCCGAACTCGAACTGCACGAGCGCGAACGACACCGACCTGATCCAGGTGGGCGCGTCGACCTTCGGTGACGGCTTCTGGTCGCAGGGAGCGATGGGCACGTGGGTCGATCTCTTCGCGCCCGGCGTCACGAACTACAACGGCTTCCAACTCCCGATTCCGGGCGAATCGCTGCTCGGTCCGATCGGATACGACTCGCAGACGCAGTCGGCATGCTTCGCCTCCGCGAGCGGCACGAGCTTCTCGGCGGCATGGGTCTCGGGTGCCGCCGCATGCTGGCGCGCCGCGTACGGAACACTCCCGGGTGGCGGCATCGCGGCCGATCAGATCTCGGGGCTCTTCCTCGCGGACGCGCGCCAGACCGGGACGGCGATCGGCGGCACGTCGTCGAAGCGGCTGAACGCCGCGGCCCTCGTCGCGCTGACGGGCGGCGCGCCGCAGTGTCCGCCCGACATCGTCCCGAACTTCGATCCGATCACCGGCGAGTACGTCTACAGCATCGATGCCGCGGATCTCTCGGCGGCGCTCGGGCTCTGGGGCCTCAAGGCCGTCGATCCACGGCAGATCTTCCGGGCCGACCTCGATGGCGATGGAACGATCGGGGCGATTGATCTCGGCACACTGCTCGGGATCTGGGGCAACGTTCCGCCGAATCCGTGCCCCTGAGGCTTTGCGCGCGGCCGATCCGCGGCACAATGAAACCGCGGGAATGCCGTCGCCGTCGAATCCGCGGCGATATACCCGCGTGGATTCGGTCGGGTCGGATAACCGCCCGGATCAGGTTCCGTCCGACGGATCAGCCGACCTCTCCCATGCCGCTCGAACGCTCCATGCTCTCTCTTGTCACGCCGATCCGCGACGCCCTCTCGACGCGACCCGGTCGTTCGCCATGGGTTGGCCCATTCTGGAAGCCGCTCGGCGCCGCGATCGCCATGCTCGTCTCGGCGACGACGGGCACGGCCGCGGCCGCCCCGCGCATTCCGCCGGCCGAACTCCTCCTCATCGAGGGTTCGGAGGCGGGGGTCGACGCGCTTCTCGCGAATCTCAAGGATGCGGAGGTGGCCGCCATCCTCGAGCCGCGA
>JBIIYI010000169.1:0-6364 GCA_044346895.1 Phycisphaerales bacterium | reverse complement strand
ACCTCGGCCCGCCGCGATTCACTCGCGGCGAGGCCGACGAAAGCGAGCGAAAGCGAAGCGAGTCGCGAGCGCCCCAATTCAGTACACCTCAAGCATGCACCGGTGCGTCGGCCGCACCCGGCGCTTGATGTCGTCGGTCGTCCACTCCGAGACCGGCTTCGAGGCGATCTCGTCGCCGATCTTCGTGAAGCCGCCGATGCCGCGCCGCGCCAGCATCTCGAAGACGCCGACCTGCATGCCCGCGAGGCCGCACATGTAGACGAGCGTCCGGGGCGAGTGCAGGAGGTCCATCACGCCCGTCATCTTCTCGAGCTGCCGGTCGATGAAGTGGTGGACGTACTCGCCCTTGTGCGCCCGGCCGTCGCCATCAAGCCGCATCTCGCGCGACACGACCGGGTGGTAGCGGAAGTTCGGATGCCTCGCCGCGAGGTCGCGGAGGAAGTCGTCGTAGAGGAGGTCGGTCGTGTACGGCGAACCCATCACGAGCTCAATGCGACTCTCGCAGCGGCGCCAGGAGGCGGCCGCGGGGGATCCGGCGGGGGGGCCGACGAGGAGTTCCATGAGAAAGCCGCGGAACGGGGCGATTCCGGTACCTGTCGCCAGGAACAGGTAGTCGTGCCTCGAGGGGTCCGTCGGAAGGAGGAACCGCTTCCCGTTGGGACCCGAGACGTCGACCGGGT
Organism: Phycisphaerales bacterium; assembly: GCA_044346895.1. Classification (GTDB taxonomy): domain Bacteria; phylum Planctomycetota; class Phycisphaerae; order Phycisphaerales; family SM1A02; genus QWPT01. The sequence continues at coordinate 5,684 of JBIIYI010000169.1, read as the reverse complement.
CGCCCGCCCGGCGGTCGCAGAGCCAGTTCGAGCAGACGCCGAGGAAGAGCGAGTGGTCGGACGGATCGTCGCCCGCCCTCTGCGCCTCACGTTCGGCGATCACCCGCTTGGGAGTCGTCGCGATGATCCGGCCGTGGCCGTCCTCGCCCCAGGATGGGCTCGCGAGCGAGTAGAGGCGCACCTTGTGCGGCTTTCCATGGGGATCGGTGCCGGCGGCGACGACGCCGAAGCTCTGGCCGGCGCGGAAGGAGCCCTCGAGCGGCGTTCCCGAGACGTCGATCTCGACGTGACGGATGAACGACGCGCTCTTCCCCTTCATGCAGAGTCGGGACGCGTGGATCTTCCCCGCGACGGGTGCCGTCGGCATGACGACGTGCATCTTCGCCTCGGGGAGGACGGGCTCGGTGGGGTCGTGGTGGATGCCGGTTTCGTTGGCGGACTCGGTCGCAGACATGGCGCGAATGTAACGCCACGGGAGCGCGCCCGCTCGTTCCGCAGGCGCACTCCCGTGGCTCCGTTCCCGCTTGCAGGGGGTACGACTCTCGCGCGTCTCTCGCGCACCTTTCTCGTGCACGATGTTCGTGCGCCGTGCTCCTGCGCCGTTTCGCAGGATGTCGCGCGGCGGCTCGTTTCACATCAGTCGTACGCGTGCGTGACGGTCGGCAACTGGACGGTTTCCAGCTGGAGGTTCGTGGTGATCTTGAAGTTCGACTGCGTTCGGTGCCGTTCGGCGAAGAAGAACGCAAGTTCGTAGTCTTCGCCGTCGGTCAGGCCGAGGCGGTTGAGTTCCACGACCTGCTCGATCGCACCGTGGACGCCGCCGAGGTCGATCACCATCTGCCCGTTGATGAACACCCAGACGTCGTCGTCACCGCGGAAGGTGAAGGTCTGCGCGCCCTCGGCGTCGTAGGTGAACTTCGTCATCAACTCGAAGGTGAAGTGGAAGTTCCGGTTGGGCGAACCGCCCGGGTTTCCGAAGAGCTGCCCCTCGATCGGGAAGAAGCCACCGAGGGCGACGCACTGCGGATCGGTGTTCGAGTCGAAGGTGTAGCTGCCGTCGGCTTGGCGGTTGAGCGTCAGCGCGAGCGGGGCGGAGACGTTCAACTGGAGGTTATCCTCGAACCAGGTCGAGAACGTCTCCGCAGACACGATGCCGCCGGTGTCTGGCGTCGTGCCGTCCTTGCGACCGGCGATGTCGCCACGGGCGGGATCGTACAGACGCCAGCAGATGTTCTTGCCAGCGCTGTTCTTCCACTCGTATCCCGACTTCACCTTGAAGCCGCCGCCCTTGAAGACCGGCTTCTTGCTTGGGCCGAGCGTGGGTTGGACGTTGTCGCAGTAGTGACCGAAGCCGCGGGTGGGTTGCCGCTCGAAGTCGGGGTGTCCGTTGGGCTTCGAACGCTCGCGGAAGTCGCGAACGACGCCGACAAGCGTGATCGAGGCCGGCGGCGCACCCGTTGTGGCCGAAGCGGATTGCGGCTCGGGTGCGGGTGCCGGCGAGGCGGGGGCACTCGAGTGGAGTGTCGCGAGCACGGTCGGAACGGCGGCGAGAAGCAGCAGGCGTTTGGTGTGGTTGTTCGGCATAGTGGTGCGACCGTGAGGGGACGACCTCCGGGACATCAACAACGTCAGTTTCGCCTGTCGAAGAGTCAAAGAAGTCAAGACGCCTGTGCCTCAAAGACCCTTCGGTGCGTTGGTCTGTGAGGGCTGTGCGGCCAATGCAGAGACTTGTCGAGTGATGCGCCTCCGCGAGCCGATGCAGATGGCATAATCCGCGCCGCCTGCGCGATCGTTGCGCCGGCACCCGGTCCCACATGTCGAAAGGGCGTAGGCACGAGGCCGCATTCGCCCGCAAAGGATTGCTGCACGCATGGACTCCTTCCGTATCCAGGGTGGTCGTCGTCTCGCGGGAACGATTCAGATCGAGGGTTCGAAGAACGCGACCCTGCCGTTGATGGCGGCCGCGCTCTGTACCGACGGCGAGATCACGCTGCGGAACGTGCCGTGCCTGTCGGACATCTCGAACATGGCGCGGCTCCTGCGCGAGCTCGGCGTCGAGATGGACGGCGACTGCGGCACGGTCCGGATGCGCGTGGTCGACCACAACCAGGTCCACGCGCGGTACGACATCGTGAAGACGATGCGCGCCTCGATCTGCGTGCTCGGCCCGATGCTCGCGCGCCGCCGTCGCGCGGTGATCGCGATGCCTGGCGGCTGCGCGTTCGGATCGCGGCCGATCGATCTCCACCTCCGCGGCATGCAGGCGCTCGGTGCGAAGGTCGAACTGAGCGGCGGCGACATCGTCGTCACCGCTCCCGACGGCCTGAAGGGAACCACGATCTTCCTCGGCGGTCCGTTCGGATCGACCGTGCTCGGCACGGCGAACGTGATGTGCGCGGCGGCCCTCGCGAAGGGGCGTACCGTGATCGAGTGCGCGGCGTGCGAGCCGGAGGTCGTCGATCTCGCGGTGCTCCTCAACAAGATGGGTGCCAAGATCCAGGGCGCCGGCGGCCCGCGGCTCGTGATCGACGGCGTCGAGAGCCTCGGGTCGGCGGACCACACGGTCATCCCCGACCGCATCGTGGCCGGTACCTACGCGGTGGCCGCAGCCGTGACCAACGGCGATGTGACGCTCGAGGAGTTCCCCTACGACTGCATGCTGTCGGTGATGGACCGCTTCGACGAGATCGGGGTGCACGTGGAGCTCGTCGCGGGCGCGGACGACCCGATGCATGCGACGGTTCGCGTGACGAGCGAGCGCATCCTGCGGCCGACCACGATCACGACGCAGCCGCACCCCGGTTTCCCGACCGACCTGCAGGCGCAGTTCATGACGCTTCTGTGCCTCGCGAACGGCAACTCGATCATCACCGAAAAGATCTACCCCGAGCGCTTCGGACACGTCGCCGAACTCTCGCGCATGGGCGCGCAGATCTACCGGCAGGGGCCGACGTGCGTGGTGTCGGGCGGTGTGCCGCTGCGCGGGGCGCCCGTGATGGCGAGCGATCTGCGGGCGAGTGCGTCGCTGGTGCTCGCGGGCCTGATGGCCGATGGCGAGACGGAAGTGTCGCGCATCTACCACCTCGACCGCGGCTACACGCGCATGGAGGAGCAGCTGAACCTGCTCGGGGCGCGGATCGAGCGCGTTCGGGAGCGTTCCGGCGTCGCGGGAGCGGGCGAGGCGGCGGTTCCCGTCACCTCCGACGCCTGAGGAAACGGTGCCAAGCACGTGCCGTCGGGTGCACGGCACCTCCCGCCACGTGCCGGGTGCCGCCGAGGATGCCAGCCCGGTAGACGCATCGCCGTTCCCCGCCGGCTGCAACACGACCAGCAGAAGACTCGCGGTGGGTGCCAGGCACCTCCCGGCACGTGCCGTCAGGTGCATGGAACCTCCCGGCACGTGCTTGGCACCGCCCGGGTGTGCGCCTAGGCAAGCAGGTGATGCAGCACCACCGCGCTCGCGATCGAGACGTTGAGGCTCGGCGGATCGCCCTCAAGTGCCGCCGAACGCGCTCCCCTCATCGGGATCTTCACAACCGCGTCGGCCATCGCAAGCACTTCGCGCGAGACTCCGTCCTGCTCCGCGCCGAAGACCACGATCGCGCGTTCCGGCGGGCGGAACCGCGCGAGTTCGACCGCATCCGGCGTGTCCTCCGCGGCGACGATCGCATAGCCGAAGTCGTCACGGAGCTGTGCGAGCCCGCCCGGCCACTCCTCGCCGCGCGCACGTGCCCACGGCAGGGCGACCGCGCGTCCCATCGACACGCGCAGCGTCTTGCGGAGGAAGGGATCGCTCGCGCGCGGCGAGAGAATCACGCCGCGCGCGCCGAAGCTCGCGGCGTTCCTGAAGATCGCGCCGACGTTGTCCGTCTGCGTGATTCCATCGAGCGCCACCAGCACGTCGCGCGCGCCCTCGATCGGCGGGTCGCGGCGGAGGCACGCGGCGAGTTCGACCGGCGATCCATCCGCGTGCCGCACGCCGAGCGCGATCGCGCCGGAGTGCATCGTGTATCCCGTGATCTCGTGCAGCGCGCGCTCGTCGGCGCACCGGTAGATCGCGAGGCTGGGAAACCGCGCCGTGATGTCGGCAAGTCGCTCCGCGGAATCCGGAGTCACCAGCAGCGCGAGCGGCTCGAGCGTGGGTGGGATCGGCGCGACGCGTCGGCGGAGCGCCGCCTCGAGAAACCGCCGCACGACGCGTTCGCTCTCGATCGCGTGCAGTCCGAGCGTCCCGCGGAGCTCGCGATCGCGCACGCCGCGGAACGCGTCGAGGCGGCGGTCGTCGACGCCGACGTCGGTCACGCCCGGCGCGTGGATGCCGGCCGACCCGTCGAATCGCGACGATTCCAAGGCCATGCGCGCTCCATCAGCTCGCGCCGCCGACCATCTGCTCGTTGGTCTCGAACCGCTGGCAGGCCGCGAGCAGCTGCTCGATCTGCGCGTGCGGCGGGACGGCGAGCAGCCGCCGGCGAAGCGCCGTGATCGTCTTCAGCTCGCGGTCGGACATCATGAGATGCTCCTTGCGCGTGCCGCTCGCCGCGAGGTTGATCGCGGGAAAGATCCGCTTCTCCGCGATGCTGCGGTCGAGCACGAGCTCCATGTTTCCGGTGCCCTTGAACTCCTCGAAGATCATCTGGTCGGCACGCGAACCGGTGTCGACGAGGCACGTCGCGATGATCGTCAGCGATCCGCCCTCCTCGCACTTGCGCGCCGCGCCGAAGAGCTGCTTCGGAACCTCGAGCGCCCGCGAGTCGAGACCGCCCGACATCGTGCGGCCCGACGATCCGTACCGGCGGCTGTTGTTGAACGCACGGCCGAGTCGCGTGAGCGAGTCGAGGAGCACGACGACGTCGCGTCCCGCCTCGACGAGCCGCTTCGCGCGCTCGATCGCGAGGATGCCGAGGGAGAGGTGCCGCTCGAGATCCTGGTCGTTCGAACTCGCGAGCACCTGCGCCGGAACGTTGCGCTTGAAGTCGGTGACCTCCTCGGGTCGCTCGTCGATCAGGAGCGCGATGAGCTCGATCTCGGGGTGATTGCGCTTGATTCCGTAGGCGATGTTCTGGAGGAGCATCGTCTTGCCGGCCTTCGGCGGCGCGACGATCAGCCCGCGCGTGCCGAAGCCGATCGGGCAGAAGAGGTCGATCAGGCGGCAGGCCGGCGGGCAGGCGCGACCACTCTCATCCCTGTACTCGAGCGAGATGCGCGGCGACGGGTCGAGCGCCGTGTAGTCCGCGAAAGCCTTGCGGTTCGCGTACTCCTCCGGTGTGAGCCCCTCGATCGAGATGATCCGCTCGACGCAGGGCCGCGCGACGCGGGGTCCGCGGCGACGCTTCTTCGTCCGACGGATGCGCGCCTCGGCGACGATCTTCTGCGCAGCGCGCAGGCTGAACTGCTCGATGAGCTGCTGGGGAACGAACGGATCCTCCTGCTTCTCGATCAGGCCGTCGGCGAACTGCCGCAGGCGTCCATCGGCGTTCGGGACAACCTCCAGGAAGCCGGAGCACTCGAAGGGAGGCGAGAGCGCCGGCGGCTCCTGCTCCTGCGGCCGCTGGTCAGGTCGCCCGTTCTGCCCATGTTGCCCATGTTGCCCGTGCTGGCGGCCTTGCTGGCCGTGCTGCTGGCCGTTTCTCTGCCCGCCCTGTTGCGGATGCCGCTGCTGGTTGTGCTGCGGATTGTGCTGCTGG
>JBIIYI010000168.1:0-6373 GCA_044346895.1 Phycisphaerales bacterium | reverse complement strand
ACGATTTCGAGGTCTCCTGGGTCGCCAATCCACAGACGCGTCGCGTGACCGTGCAGGTGTTCCTCGACGGGAACTTCACGACCCCGTACCTCGAGTTGACCGGCTTCGATGCGCTGCTTGCGGGCAGGACGAGCCAGGGAATCGGGACGTCGATCTTCGGCTACTCGACCGGCAAGCAGCCGTTCGCGTCGACCTTCGACGACTTCGACTGGTTCGGCGACGATCAGGGCGAATCCGGCGACGACGACGACTCGTCGTGGGGTGACGACGACGACCACTACGACGACCACGGCGGTCACGGTGACGACGACGACGACGACGATGATGACGATGACGACGACGACGGCGACGACAGCGGCTCGGACGATGGAGCGACCGTCGCCCAGTTCGATGCGGCGCTCGCTGCGGCCTTCGGCCTGCATGGCGATGGCGTGCTGCTCAAGGCGGAAGCCGAGTTCGGCTGGATCGACATGGTCCTGAGCAATCCGGCGACGACGAGCGAGGTGCGCTTCGTGCGGGTCCGTCGCACCGACGGCGTGGTGCTGGTCGATGCCGTCCGGGCTCCGCGCCCGGACGAGCTCGAGGCGCTCTTCGTGGCTCCGCAGGTCTCGATCGATCCGCGTCTGGCGATGGTTGCGGCGTTGGCGACGGCCACCGAGGGTTCGACCGTGCATGAGATCGAACTCGAGGACGAGGACTCCGGCCCCCTCTGGAAGTTCGAGTTCCTCACGCCAAGCGGCACCGAGCAGGAGCGCGAGCAGCCCGCCGACTGAGCGGCTGCCGTCCGCGCGGAACGCGCGTCCACGTTGAACGTACATCGCATCGCCACCGCCACGTGCGGTGGCGATGCTGCTTTCGGCGCGCCTCCGGCCCGCAGCCCCTCATGGGCTTTCGTACGACGCGACCTTGCCCTCGTGGATGCGGTGCTTCATCTCCTCGCGCGCATCGCGTTGTGCCTCCGAAGATCCGCCCAGCATGACGGTCGGATTTCCGCCCGACCGCGCGGCGACGCCGCGCAGTTCGAGCTCTACCTTCGTCCGGCGCGTGAAGACGAAGTTCGGCATGGTCCAGCACTTCCTGATGTCGCCATAGGGCACGAAGCGCTCCGTCCCGAACTCGCGCACTCGGATTCCCGTCGGCTCGAAGTCCCACGCGATCCGTTCGAGCGAGCCGCCCTCCGCCAGCGCGCTGCGTCGACGGATGCGCCCGTAGATCCAGATCGCGAGAGCGACGGCCATGAGCGCACCCCACGCGATTCCGATGCCCGTCTGCCAAGGGCCGCTTTGGTTCAGGAAGCAGCCACCGACGAGCCCGAACATCCAGAGGCCGTGCGCGATCCTGAACACGCAGCCCGCGTGGCGCGACTCGCGGTGCGTCTCCGGCTGGCCGCTGACCGTGAGATCTCCGTGAAACCCCGCCGCGCCGCACTCCGGACAGGCGACGCCGTGCTCGAGCCCGCGGCGCGCGTAGCCGCAGGCGGGGCATGGGAGTTCGCCGTGCGTCCGCACCGAACTCACCGCGCGAGGACGAGGATCGCGCCCACGCAGAGGATGAAGTACGAGACGAGCGTCGCGGCGCCCGCGTAGTCCTTCGCCATGCGCTGGCCGAAGAAGAGCATCACGACGTTGAGGGCCGCGAGCTGCGCGCCCCAGAGCGCCGTCTTCGCGCCGCTTCCAAGGACGATCTGGAAAAGTCCGACCCCGCAGAGCGCGCCGGCCGCGCACTCGAGGATGGTCACGACGACGAGCATCGGAGCGACCTGCCCGCGCATCGGCGTCTTCGCGAAGTGGCCGGTCAGCCAGGCGAGGTTTCCCTTGAAGTCGACGATCTTGTCGATCCCCGACTGGAGGAAGCAGATCGCGAGCATCGCGGTGGTGAGCACCTGCGCGGTGGTCCAGGGTTCGAGCAGTCGTTCGAGCATGCGGGACTCCAAGGGATGACGGAGCCACTGTAACGGCATCGCGTGCCGTCGTGCGGGAGCGCGCGCTCGCGGCCGGCCGCCGTCGTCGGATTCAACCCCACGCCGCATTCAACCCCACGCCGCATTCAACTCCACGCCGTAATCAACCCCACGCCGCATTCAACCCCACGCCGCATTCAACCCCACGCCGCCAGCAGCAGCGAGAGATCGGACGCGCCGACATCGCCGTCGCCGTCGAGATCGGCGTCGCAGGACCCCTTGCCGCACGGCCCCCATGCGGCGAGCAGGAGCGAGAGATCGGCAGCGCCGATGCTGCCGTCGCAGTCGAGATCCTCCGTCGCGCAGGGGGGTTCGGTCCAGTAGCGTCGGATCGCGGTCGTGTTCGCGACCAGCATGCTGCCGTCGGCCGAAATCACCGGACCGCCCTGATTGAGTCCGGCGATCCCGAGCAGCGACCACTCGACCGAGAGCGTCGGGCTGAAGACCCGGATGTCGCCGGGACTTCCGCCGCCACCGTTTCCATGGAAGATCCTTCCGAGTCCATCGACCACGGTCAGCGAGGACAGGAACCCGCTCGCCGGGACCACGGACATGTCGGACTGGGATCGGAGCGCGCCCGTCAACTGGTCGCGCACCTGCAGCCTTCCGTCGGGCGCGATCATGGTCACGCCGCCGTCGGCGGTGATGGCGTGCCGCCCGTTGAACTCGTAGCGGCAGGGTTCGCTCCACAGGATGCTGATGCCCTCGCCGCTGTCGCGCAGCGCGTACATGCGATCGACCGTGGAGTTGTTCTGCGTTCGGATGTAGAAGATGAGGCCGCCCGGTGCGCAGATCGGCGAGTTCTGGGTGAGGAACCCGCTCATGACCGGGCTGCTGTAGAGCCGGGCGCCGGTTGTCGCGTCGAAGCGCGAGATGACCTGCCCGTTCGGCCCGACCTCGTCGAGGTAGATCGCATCGCCATCGCGGGCGGGGCCGCAGCTTCCGCTCACGCTGCACGAGCGCGCCCTCGACCAGACCGTCGTGCCCGTGGCGGCATCGACGCGACGGAGTTCGAGATGCGAGGTGAAGATCGGGTCGCCGTCATCCATGAAGACGACGCCGTCGTAGCTTCCGGTCGCGATCTCGTAGGACGAAACCCAGAGCGTGGATCCGGTCGCCGCATCGAGGCAGTGGATCGGTGCGTATACGCTGCTGCCGTTCCCGCCGCGGCCGACGAAGACGCGCCCGTCCTTCACGCCGTAGCAGACGGTCGTCCAGTCGCCGGCCGAGAAGGGGCAGTCGAAACTCCAGAGAGTCGCGCCCGTCGCCATGCTGAGGCATCGGAGGATCGAGTCGCCGGGGCCGACGACGGGATTCTGTGCCTGCGTCTGGCGCACGACGAACATGCGATCGCCTTCGACGAACGGCGACCACGCGATCAACCCGGGCAGGTTGGTTCGCGACCAGACCTGGGTGGCGGACGTCGGGCCGATGGCGGAGACGAGTCCGTTCACTCGTTCGTTTCCGCCGAGATTCGACCAGTCGGCCGAGGCCGACGAGACGGAAGCGAGGAATCCGGCGACGAGGACGAGGGGCGCGGTGGGCGAGGGCAGGCGCATCGCGGGAGTGTGTCGAAATCGCAGGCGCAGGCAAGAAGGAACCGCCGGAATTCTGCGAGGTTTCACGTGATTGCGCGCGGTCGGCCTCGCGGTCTCGGGAAACGCCCGCTCTGCGCCGCGCATCCTCGGATGCGGGCCGGAGGACGGGCGCCGCGAAACCGCCCGACGCGCGCCTGATCGATCGGCGCGTTATCGTGGAGCGATGGCGAAGAAGGCTGCGAATTCGAGGGCGTCGAGGAACCCCGTTGTTCCGGCTGAGGCCTCGCCGGCGCAGCCGATCCGCGGAGCGGAACCTCGTCTCCTTTCCGGCGGAAATCCGCAGATCGCGAAGGCGGACGGCGATGGGCCCGTGCAGGCGTACATCGACGCGATGCCCGGCTGGAAGCGCGACGTCGGCCGCGAGCTCGATGCGCTCGTCACCCGCACGGTTCCCGGCGTCCGGAAGGCGGTGAAGTGGAACTCGCCGCTCTACGGAGTCGACGGTCGCGGCTGGTTCGTCGGCATCCACTGCTTCGCGAAGTACATCAAGGTCGCGTTCTTCCAAGGTGCGCGGCTTTCGCCGCCGCCGCCCGTCGGATCGAAGGATCCGGACGCGCGCTACTTCCACATTCACGAGGGCGATCCGCTCGATGAGGCGCGGCTCGCGAAGTGGATGAAGCAAGCGAGCCGGCTCGAGGGCTGGGGGAAGGTCTGAAGCCCGCCGCGGCGCCGTCGCCTGAAATGGCTCCGCGATGCGGACCGATTCCGTGAGGTTGGTGGTTGGCGCTTCTTCGACTTCAGGTTCCCGCGCACGAGGGATCGAATGCATCGGGAGATTGCGCCGGGCGGGAAGTTGCTCGATGCGTGCTCGGAGTTTCCTCGCCCGCGTCGGCCGTTGCCTCGGCTACGATCGACTCCGTCGTTCGACGGGAGGCGCGATGAGATGTTCCCTTGGCCATATCGCATTGCTCTCGCTTGCATCGCTCGCGCTGTTGTGCCCGATTGCGTGCCGGGCGGCACCGAGGTCGCCGCAGCCAACGCCCGACATGGCGGAGGTCGCGGGGAAGTACGCGCTCGTCAGCGTCGATGGAAGGTCTGTTCCGGCGGTGGTTTCGCACGAAGGCGCGGCGCTCGAGGTCCGCTCGGGGATTTTCCTCATCGGTGTCGACGGGCGTTGCAGCGCGACGACGGTGTTCGTTCCACCTTCGGGTCGCGAGGTCGCGCGCGAGGTGCGCGCCGTCTACGCGAAGGATGGTTCCCGGCTCACCATCTGGTGGGACGGCGCCGGCACCACCACGGGAACGGTCGACGGCGCCACCTTCACCATGGACAACGAGGGAATGGCGTTCGTGTACCGCAGATAGCCCGAGCATTGCCTCGGTCTGCGTCAGTACATGCGGTCGAACGATGTCCCGTTGAACCGGAACACGCCCTTGCCGCCGACCCAGAGGTCGCCCGCGCGGTCGCGGTAGATCGACATGACGTCCTTCGTCGTCAGGCCGTCGCACTCGCCGAACTGGCGCAGCGTGCGCCCGTCGTAGCGCCAAGCGCCTCCGCCGACGGTGCCGATCCAGATGCATCCCTCGCGGTCCTCGCCGATCGAGAAGACGCGCAGCAGCGACTGGTCGGCATCGGCTGCGTCGGGGCAGAGTTCGGCGAGCGTCGCCGTCCGCGTGCCATCGATCATGACGACGCCGACGCCGTTGTTCCCGATCCAAAGTCGACCCGTGCTGTCCTCAAAGACGCAGCGCACATGCGGCACTTTGCCGCGCTGTTGCAGCCCCATAGAAGCGCCGTCGATCATCGTCATTGCTTGGCCGTCGAAACCGAACACCGCCTCGTAGGTCGCGAGCCACACGCGTCCGCCTTTCCCGCGACTCATTCCAGTGAGGGAATAGCCATCGTCCGCCGCGCGCTTCGTTGGCAGCGGGAACGTCAGGTAGGTGAAGGTCTCGCCATCGAAGCGGTAGACGCCCGGCTCGAGCTCGAACGTGTTGAACCCGACACTCTCATCGCTCTTGAACCAGAGGTCGCCTAGGTCGAGCTTCCACGCGTCCGTCGCGTCGTAGCGGCGCGACGTGCTCGCGGCGACTCTCCCTTGCGAGTAACTGCTGATACCGACACCGTTGTCGAACCAGATCGTTCCACGCGCATCCTGTTGGATCGAGCGCACCTGATTGTCGCTCAGGCCGTCCGCGGTGGTGAAGCACTGGAACCGCTCGCCATCGAAGCGGCAAACGCCCTCAAAGTGGCTGCCGAACCAGTAGTTTCCGCTCGAGTCTTGCAGGATCGCCCGCACGCCGCCGTTGTACATCCCGTTCGGTCCGGCTTCGTAGGTGAAGGGCAGTCGCTGCGGTTGCGCGGGCGATGTGGCCGCGTCGGGAACCGCAGTGCAGCTCGAAAGAAGCGCGAGCAGGACGGCGAGGCAAGCGTCCGATCCGCGCTTCAGGGCAGGACTCCGCCCGGCCACGTTCGGCGCTCGGCGCGCGATGCGCGCGTGCGTCATCCGCATGAGCCGCATCCGTTCGCTCCGCAGCTGCCGCGGAGGTTCGAGCCGAGGAACCGCAGTTCGATCGCCTTCGAGGTCGGCGTGATCGAGAGTCCGCCGAGCGCGGTGCAGCGCAGTTCGCGCGCCATGTTCTCGCTGATCTCGCGGTGCGCGTCGAGCACCTCGTCGAGCGGGATGAGGTGGTCGTAGCCCGCGAGCGCGATGTTTGCCGAGGCGAGCGCGTTCGCGGCACCCGCGATATTGCGGCCGAGGCAGGGGGCCTCGACGCGGTTCGCGATCGGGTCGCACACGAGCCCGAGTACGTTCTGCAGTGCGTGACTTGAGGCTGAGAGGGCTTGTGCCGCATTGCCGCCTGCGAGTTCGACA
>JBIIYI010000167.1:0-6380 GCA_044346895.1 Phycisphaerales bacterium | reverse complement strand
CGCCAACGGGATGAAGGACGCGTACATCCGGCTCGTCGTCACGCGCGGCGCCGGTCCGCTCGGCCTGAGCCCGTTCACCTGCCCGAAGCCCTCGACGATCGTCATCGTCGACCGCATCCAGCTCTACCCGCCCGAGATGTACGAGCAGGGCATGCCCGTGATCGTCGCGAAGCGCCCGCGCATCCCCATCGAGTGCCTCGACCCCTCGATCAAGAGCCTCAACTACCTCAACAACATCCTCGCGAAGGTCGAGGCGATCGAGGCCGGCGTCCACGAGGCGATCATGCTCAACATGGACGGCGAGGTCGCCGAATGCACGGGCGACAACATCTTCTTCATCCGCGGCGGACGCATCGTCACCCCGCCCGTCTCGGCCGGCATCCTCAACGGCGTCACGCGGCTCTTCGTGATGAACGAGGTGGCGCCCGCGTGCGGCGTGGCGGTCGAGGAGCGCGCCATGCGCCTCGAGGACCTCTTCACCGCCGACGAGGTCTTCCTCACGGGCACCGCGGCCGAGATCATCGGCGTCTCGTCGATCGACGGCGAGCAGATCGGCGAAGGCCGCGTCGGCCCGATCACGCGGCGCCTGGTCGCCGAGTTCAAGTCGCGCGTCGCCGACAACGCCCCCGAGAACTGACGGCGAATCCGCCGTTCCGATGGCAGTCGCGCGGGCGGTTGGCGCGTCGAAGGTCGGACCTCCGCCATGCATTGCCGAAACTGCAACCACGTCCTCTGGAACGCGCCCGCACCCGCCGAGGGAGCGGCCCGCGTCTGCCCCGAGTGCGGCACGGGCTACCGGATCGACGACTACGAGTTCACGCCCGGCAAGGTCGAGTTCCACTGTCCGTCGTGCGATCAGGCGTACTTCGGCACCTCGGAGAAGGGACACCTCGAGCCGAGCGAGTTCCAGTGCACGTCCTGCGGCAACGACGTCTCGATGGAGCGCTGCATCCTTCGGCCGTTGGGTGGAGCGTCGAACGCGGCGATGCTGCAGATGCCGCTCCCGTGGATCGAGCCGGGCGGACTGTTCGCGCGCTGGTGGCGGACGGTCCTCGTGGGCCTGAAGCAGCCGGGTCAGATCCCGGGCATGATCGGCGGCCGCGACCTGCACGGCGCCGCGATCCAGTTCCTCTTCCTGAACTGCGCGCTGTCCTCGGTCGTCAACGTCGGCATCGGGCTCCTGTTCGTCGCCTTCGCGTTCGGCATCGGCCCCGGCGGCTTCCGCATCCCGTCGACGGCGCCCGTCGCCATGCAGTTCGTGCTGCAGATCCTGCAGGTGGTGCTGGTTCCGATCTCGACGTACTTCGTCGTGATCTGCGGATCGTTCCTCGCGTCGCTCGTGACGAAGCAGCAGGGCATCGGCTTCCGCCAGATGGCGACGATCGTCTGCTTCAGTTCGGGCGGATTCGCGCTCAACCTGATCCCGTTCTGCGGCGGCCTGGCCGGCCTGGTCGCCTGGGCGATCGGCACCTCCGTCGCCGTCGGCGCGGCGCTCCCGAAGGGCCAGTCCGCGCCGGCCGTCATCCTCGGCCTCGTCGGCGCGCTGTTCGGCTACGGCGTGGTGACCGGGGTATCCCTCGCCTTCGGCATCCTGCTCGGGATGTGAACGCACGGCTGCGTCGGGCGTCCGCGGGCTCTCAGACCCGGATCTTCTCCCACGCGCCGTACCTGAACCGCGCGAGGAACATCAGGCCGCGCACGGCGAGCTCGAGCATGAGTCCCCACCAGATGCCGACGAGTCCGTAGCCGAGGTGGATGCCGAGGAACCATGCGAGCGGCAGGCGGATCGCGTAGCAGCCGAACACGGTGATCGCGAGGATCCACTTCGTGTCGCCGACGCCGCGGAGGCCGTTGCGGACGACCATCGCGAGCGCGAAGAACACCTGGATGCAGCCGGAGGCGAACAGGCACTTCGGCACGAGATCGAGGTGGACGGGGTCGTCCGAGATGATCTTCGTGAGCTGCGGCCCGAACGCCATGAACGCGATGCCCATCGTGCCCATGATCGCCATGCCGATCAGGGTGCACTGCCAGATCGCGCGTCGAGCGAGGCCGCTCGACCCCGCGCCGAGGTACTGCCCGGCGAGCGCGCCCGCGGCCGTACCCATCGCGAATCCCGGCAGGAACGAGAACGCCTCCCACTGCACCGTGATGATGTGCGCGCCGACAAGGCCGTCCTTCGTCGACGTGCCCATGCCCATCTCGGCCGCGCGGCCGATGAAGCCGAGGACGAAGAGGTTCACCGTCCACATGGCGAGCCCCTCGAAGAAGTTCGGCACGCCGACGCGCACGATGCGCCAGCTCATCGCGCGGTCGAAGCGCATCTCGCGCGTCTCGAGCTGGAGGTCCTTCACGCCGCGCCGCAGGACGCGCCACGTCATCCACGCGCCGACGGCATAGCTGATCGCGCTTCCCGCGGCGATGCCGAAGACGCCCCACTCCGCCGGGTCGAGCGGCGAGGGATTGGGCAGCGTCGCGCCCGCCGCCCGGATCGCGACGCCGGAGATCAGCCACGACGCGATGCAGTTGACGACGTTCACCCACACCGCGATCTGGAACGGCTTGTGCGCCTCGCCGGAGCCGTGCAGGCACATGCCGCCCACCATCATCAGCCCCGAGAAGGGGAGTCCCCACGCGAGCGTCTGCACGTAGGTGACGCACGCCTTCGTTCCTTCGGGCGAGAGGTTCGACATCCGAGCGAGCGGTTCGGCGAGGAGCGCGACGATGATCGCGACGGCCGTGCCCCACGCAAGCGAAAGTACGACCGATTGCCCGAGCGCGCGCTGGCTTTCGCGCAGGTCGCCCGAGCCCATGCCGCGCGCGATGATCGCCTGCCCGCCGACGCCGAGGCCCGTCAGGGCGATGCCGATGAACCATCCGACGAAGCTGCCGATGCCGACGCCGTCCATCGCGGGCCGCGCGATGTCGGCCGGGAGGTTGCCAGCGAGGAGCTTGTCGACGAAGCCGACGCCCGCGGCCATCGTCTGCTGGAGCAGCACGGGCCACGCGAGGATCCAGATCGCCTGCGACATCGACTTGCCGGCGAGCCGGCCGGCCTTGATGACGCCCTCGTCGTCGGGGATCGCCTCCTGCTCGATCGTGGCGCTCATCGCGCCCATCGGGTCCTCGGGCGTCACCGCGCTCTCGACGAGGACGCGCTCCGCGTGCGGTCTCGGCGGGCCCGATGCGGGATTCCGCGACTCCTCGCGCGCGCCGTCGTCGCGCGCGCTCATCGCGTCACCTGCACGAGGATCGCCTGCGTGCCGGCGTCGCCGATCGACGCGAGGGCGCGCGGCGCCTCCGCCAGCGCGATCCGACGCGCGACGAGGGGCGACGGATCGATCACGCGGCGCGCGAGGCGCTCGACGGCGCCCGCGAGCTGTCCGAAGCCGGATCCGAGCACCTCGATCTCGTCGAGCGCGATGTGCGGGAGTTCGAGGGGCGTCGTCGAGCGGGCCGAGATGCCCGCGACGACGACGTGGCCGCGGGGGCGCACCATGCGCGTCGCGGCCAGCAGCGTCTCGGCCGAACCCGTCGTGTCGATCACGAGTTCCTGGTCGCCGCGCCGTCCGGTCTCGTGCAGCGCGCGGTGCCGGATCCCGAACTGCTCGGCGATCCGCAGCGTCGACGGCTCGGTCGCGACGAGCCGCGCGAGCGGATTCTCCTCGACCGCCACGATCGTCGCGAGAACCGCGACGAGGTCGTCGCCGAGGATGCTCGCGTAGGTCTTCCGGTCGACGCCGCCGCGCCGCACCGCCTGCATCGCCCGGGCGAGCGCCACGGCGAAGGTCGCGCGCTCGTCGTCGAGTTCGGCGGGAATCGGCACGAGGCTCGCGGCGGGCATCGCGATGAGTTCGGACAATCCGCCGCACGCCGCGTCGATCCCGAGGATCGTGCGCTGCGCGCAATGGAGCGCGAGACCGCCGCGGCAGCGCTCGCACGCGCCGCAGCTCGCGACCGGGTGCACCGCGACGCGCGTCCCGGCGGGCGGGCCTCCCGGACCCGCGCGCTCGACGACGCCGACGACGTTGGTTCCGACGATGCGCACGCCTCCCGCGTCGGTGCCGAGTCCGCGCGCGACCTCGCGCTCGAGCGGCGTGAGCAGCGCGGCGGTCGGACGGACGAGCGCCTCGTTCGGGGTACCCGAGGCACCCGAGGCACCCGGGGCACCGGCGGGCCGCGCGATCGCCGCGACTTCGGTGGTGAAGCCGCTTCCGGCCGATCGTCGGACGATCGCCTGCATCGGGCCCGGGGTACGAGGGTTCGCGGTTCCTGCACTCATGCTCGCGCTCACGTCTCGGCCCACTCGTGCTCTGCGCGTGGTGGCGCGCTCACTTCGGGCCATCCGCGCCACTTCGTCCGGATCCGCTCGGGGATTGGCCGGCACCCGACGCATCGCCCTCCGGCGCGGCTGCATCGATGACGGCGGCGGGGTCGGCGTTCTCGCGCGACGCGTCGTTCGTGCGGCGGACGCCGAGCACCTTCGCACCGACGGGAACGTCGGGTGATTCGAAGACGACGGGCTGCCAGAAGAGCAGGTGATCCCAGACGTCGAGCTCGCGCACGAACGTCGGATAGAGGTAGACCCGCGAGGTCGCGAAGGGCGTCGAGGTCGACGCGTAGTACGCGAGCCACGCGTCCTCGTCGATCGCGATCCGCTGCCCCGTCAGCGTGCGGAGCGAGTCGACCGCGGCGACGTTGACGGCGAGTTCGCGCTGGGAGAGCGCGGCCACGAGCGCCTGGAAGACCGCGGGCGTCGGGTACTGCCCGAGCGCGATCGCGAGTTCGACGCGCACGTCGGCATCCTCGCTCCCTTCGACGAGCCTCGGCCAGATCGTGTCGGCGACGGCCGGATCATGCAGTCTCTGCAGCGCCTTCGCGGCGGCGAGGCGCACCTGCCGGAACGGACTCGAGACGCTCTTCGCGACGAGTACCGCGTCCTCGGGGTCGCCGTGGCGGCCGAGCGCCTGCAGCGCGGCGGCGCGCACGAGGGGGTCGAGCGAATCCTCCGCGTAGAGGCGGTACATCCGGAGATAGGGCAGCGCACCGCCCCACGGCGCGTTCGCGAGGAGCACGGTCCCGCGCCGCGCGTTCTCGCGGTCGTTCGGATCGGCGGCCCACTGCGCGGCCTGCTGTGGCGTCGGCGGCGTGAAGCTCTCGGCGAACGAGGAGAAGTCGGACGAGATCGTGTCGCAGCCCGCGGCGAGGAGCGCGCCCGAGGCGCAGGTCCCGAGAAGGAGGAGCGTGGTTGCCTGTCGCGTGCGCCGCATGCCGGGAAGGTACCGAATCCGCCGTTTCGCGTGCGGTACGCTGCGCACATGGCGCTCAGGATCCAAGCCTTCACCCTCGGCGATTTCGCGACCAACTGCTACGTCGTCCGCGACGACGCCGACGCATCGCGCTCGTGCTGGATCGTCGACTGCTCCTACGCCCCCGAGCCCATGCTCGACTTCATCGAGAAGGAGGGGCTCAAGCCCTCGCTCTGCATCCTCACGCACTGCCACTGCGACCATGTGGCGGGGCTCGCGCGCATGCGGCTCAGGCTCGGGCCGGTCAACGTCCTCTGCCATCGCGCGGAGAAGGAGTTCAACGAGGATCCGAACCTCAACCTGAGCGCCTTCATCCCGCCCGCGATCAGCGCGCCGCCGCCCGATGCATGCCTCGATGGGGGCGAGATGCTCGAACTCGGCGGCTTCTACTTCCGCGTCCTGCACACCCCGGGCCATTCGCCGGGCGGGATCACCCTCTGGTGCGCGGAAGCGGGGGAGGCGATCGTGGGCGACACCCTGTTCGCCGGCTCGATCGGGCGCCTCGACTTCCCGACGAGCGACGTCGAGGCGATGAAGCGCTCGCTCCACGAGGTGCTCATGCGGCTGCCGGACGAGACGAAGGTGCACCCCGGCCACGGTCCATCGACCTCGATCGGCGCCGAGCGTCGGTCGAATCCGTTCCTGCGGCCGAACGCCCTCTGACCAAGGGGGCCGTTGGCCGAGGACGTTGGCCGAGGACGTTGGCCGAGGACTTGGGCCGAGGACTTCGGGGGCGGACTTCGGCCGCGCTCGCCGGTCGAGGTCGCCCGGGTCCGTCCTGCGCCCGCGTCCGGTGTTTCCGAGGGACCTCTCCGGGGTGCTGCGCCCTATACTGCGCCCCCTATGCCCTACACGATCACGCCCGCCGAGGGTTTTGGTCTCGATGTCGAGAACACGGACTACCTGAAGGATCACTTTCAGGCGCCCGACCGCTGGGTCCTGAACTTCGGTCCCCAGCACCCGGCGACGCACACCACCCTGCGCCTCGTGCTCGAGCTCGACGGCGAGCGCATCGCCCGCTGCACGCCGCACATCGGGTACCTCCACTCGGGCTTCGAGAAGCTCGGCGAG
>JBIIYI010000166.1:0-6381 GCA_044346895.1 Phycisphaerales bacterium | reverse complement strand
ATCGCGCGCGGCGTCCCAGAGTTCGTACGCATCGCCCGCGAGCGCGGGATTCCACATCTGCCACGTCTCGCACTCCTCGACGAACTGCTTGATGAGCCAGCGCGCGATCTCGAGGAAGAGGTCGTACGGCTCGTCCCGCGGCGGCAGGAAGCAGGTCTGGAGCACGATGCGGCCGGCCTGCTCAGTGTCGACCAGAAGCGCTATGCCGATGGGGACGTCGGAGGAGGACCGGCAGACGATCTCGCCGCCCGAGACCTCGATGGCGCCGCGGGTCGGCCGTCCGTCCGGTCCGATGAGATACGCGCTGCGCAGATCGAGCTGACGACCACCTGCGGAGTCGCCCGCGCTGCGCAGGCCCTTCGGATCATGGACGCGGAAGTGGATCACGGGATCGTGCGGCGGTGGCTGGAGGCGATGCGCGTGGGCGCGTGGTGACCTGGGCGCGGATGGCGTCGGGCGGAAGATGGCGACGGGCGGAAGGTGGCGACGGGCGGAAGGTGGCGACGGGCGGTGGGGTGACTGGCCTCGGGGAGCACGGACGCGGGAGCAGGACACGCGAGCAGTACACGGGGCGTCAGGCCCCGAACGATCGACGGACACGCGCCTGCGCACGTCCCCCGCGTGCGCCGACGTCCCCCGCGTGCGCCTCCCCGTCGGGGAAGTCGCCGTGGGCGGAGTGACGCACCACGCACGTCGGCGCCTCGACCGGAGCCGGGCACACCGGGTTCGCGCGAGTGTACCCTGTGCCGCGATGCCCACGACGATGTCCGGAACTTCTTCCGAAGCAGTCTTTCGCACCGATCTCCCGCTCCCGGGCCGCCGGCAGGGGAAGGTGCGCGACGTCTACCGAACCTCCGAAGCGGCCGGCGCGCCGCTCCTCATCGTGGCGAGCGACCGCCTGAGCGCGTTCGACGTCGTCATGCCGACGCCGATCCCCGGCAAGGGTCGTCTGCTCACGGCGATGAGCCTCGGCTGGTTCGGCTTCCTCCGTGCGCGCGGGATCGTGCGCGACCACGTGATCGGCACGGATCTCGCGGCGATTCCCGGCCTCGCGCCCGCCGACCGCGCGGTGCTCGCGGGCCGATCGATGCTGTGCCGGGCGGCGAAGGTCGTCCCGATCGAGTGCGTGGCGCGCGGCTACCTCGCGGGCAGCGGATGGAACGAGTACCGCGCCCACGGGACCGTGTGCGGGCAGCCCCTTCCACCGGGGCTCGTCCTCTCGAGCCGCCTGCCCGAGCCGATCTTCACCCCCGCCACCAAGGCCGAGGAAGGCCACGACGAGAACGTCTCCTTCGAGCGCGCGTGCGAAATCGTCGGCCGTCCGGTGATGGAGCGCCTCCGAGCGCTCACCCTCGCGATCTACGCCGCAGCCGCCGAGCATGCGCTCTCGCGCGGCGTGATCCTCGCCGACACCAAGTTCGAGTTCGGCTTCGCGCTCGACGCGGCCGGCAACCCGACGGACGAACTCATCCTCGTCGACGAGGTGCTGACACCCGACAGTTCGCGCTACTGGCCCGCCGACGAGTACGCGCCCGGTCGGGAGCAGGCGAGCTTCGACAAGCAGTTCGTGCGGAACCACCTGCTCGAACTCGTCGCGCAGGGACGCTGGAACAAGGAAGCCCCCGGGCCGGAACTGCCCGACGCGGTCGTCGCGGCCACCATCGCCCGCTACGAGGAGGCCCTCGCGCGGCTCGCGCTGCCGGCCTTCGACGGAGGAGCGCGATGAGTGCGCGGATCATCGACGGCAAGGAGCTCTCCGCGCGGGTCCGCGCCGACCTCGTCGCGCGCATCACGGCGGCCGGGCGCCCCGTGCGGCTCGACGCCGTCCTCGTCGGCAGCGACCGGGCGGCCGCGATCTACGCGGAGAATCAGGCGAAGACGTGCGCCGCCGTCGGCATCGACTACCGCCTGCACCGCCTCCCCGACGGCGCGGGCTACGACGACATCGCCGGGCGCATCCTGCTCCTCAACACCGAGGACGAGGTGCGCGCCATCATGCTGCACCTGCCGCTGCCCGCGGGCGTCGACCATGAGCGCATCCAGGCGCTCATCGCGCCCGAGAAGGACGTCGAGGGCGTCAACCCGGCGAACATCGGGAACGTCGTCTACGGCAGGCGCAGCCTCGTGCCCTGCACGGCCCTCGCGTCGGTCGAGATGATCGAATCGACGGGCGTCGAACTGCGCGGCGCGCGCTGCGTGATCGTCGGCGCCTCGAACATCGTCGGCAAGCCGATCGCGGTGCTCCTCATGCGCGCCGAGGCGACGGTCGTCTCGACGAACAAGTTCACGCGCGGCATCGCCGACCTCACGCGCTCGGCCGACGTGCTTGTCGCGGCCGCGGGCGTCCCGGGCCTCATCCGCGGCGACATGGTGAAGCCCGGCGCGGTCGTGGTCGACGTCGGCATCAACCGGGTGACCGGCCCCGACGGCAAGGGCCTCACCGTCGGAGACGTCGCGTTCGACGAGGTCCGCGAGGTCGCGGGCTGGCTGTCGCCCGTTCCGGGCGGCGTCGGGCCCATGACGGTCGCGATGCTCCTCCGCAACACCGTCGACGCGGCGCTGCGCTGAGGCTGCTCGCGCTGAGGCTCCTCGCGCTGCGCCGCGCGTGTCGCCCGGATGTCCGCGTGTTAGCATGGCGCGCCCGCGCCGCGGGCGAAAGGAACCCCATGCCCACGATCACCACCCTTGTCGCCTCCACCCTGCTCGCGCTCCCGCAGGCCGGCACCGCCGTCCCGGCCACCCCGATCCGTCCGGCGCCGGCGGCTCCCGCGCAGGCTGCATCCGCCCCGGTCGGCAAGCTCTCGATCGGCGACCCCGCGCCGAAGCTCCAGTTCGACGAGTGGATCAAGGGCGACAAGATCGACGGGATCGAGAAGGGCAAGGTCCACGTCATCGAGTTCTGGGCGACCTGGTGCGGCCCGTGCATCACCGCGATGCCGCACCTCTCGGAACTCCAGAAGAAGCACCCTGAGGCGATCGTCGTCAGCGTGGCCGCAAGCGAGCGCGGCGCCGACGAGGCCTCGAAGATCGAGAAGGTCCGCAAGTTCGTCGAGGGCAAGGGCGACACGATGTCGTACCGGGTCGTCTACGCCGGCGATCGCGAGAAGATGTCGAAGCCGTGGATGCAGGCGGCCGGCCAGAGCGGCATCCCCTGCTCGTTCATCGTCGACAAGGATTCGAAGATCGCGTGGATCGGTCACCCGATGAGCATGGACGCGCCGCTCGAGGGCGTGATCGCCGGCACGTGGGATGCCGCGGCCGCGCGAAAGCAGCAGGAGAACGAGCGTGCGGCGATGGAGATGCAGCGCGGCGTCGCGATGGCGCTCCGCGAGGCGCGGCAGACCGGCGACTACGCGAACGCGATCTCCGCGCTCCGGAAGGCGCTCGAGGTGGCGCCGAACGACGCGATGAAGCTCCAGCTCTTCGGCATCCTCGCCGGCCCCGCCAAGCAGCCGCAGGAGGCCTGGAAGATCGGCGAGGAGATCTACAACGCGAAGCGCGAGGATCCGGCGACGATGAACGGACTCGCGTGGATGATCGTCGATCCCGACGCCGGCGTGACCGAGCCGAACCTCGACCTCGCCATGCGCGCCGCGGAGGCCGCGGTGAAGAGCTCGAAGTCGGCCGAGGGAGCGATGCTCGACACGCTCGCCCGCGTGGTGTTCCTCAAGGGCGACGTGGCGCGCGCGATCGAGATCCAGAAGGACGCGATCGCGAAGACGCCGGCGGGCACGATGCGCGAAGGCATGGAGAAGGCCCTCGCCGAGTATGAGGGCGCCCAGAAGCAGGGTTGAGCGAGAGAGGTTCGACCGGGCATCGCGCGGCAGCCGCAACCCCGCTCGTTCGCGTTCGCACCGGGATCCGCCAGGTACACAGCGTGCGGCACGCGGCGTGCGGCACACGGCGTGGGCACAACGTTGATCATGACGAAGCGCGGAGCGTCCAACGCTCCGCGCTTCGCTTTCGTCCGCGCTACCCTGCGCGCGATGCAGGCAGGTCCCTCAGCCGCTTCCTCCGCCGGATCGAACCCCGCAGGCGCGATTCCGACGCGCACGTCGCGCGACCGCCATGTCGTCGTCATCGGAGCGGGCATCGTGGGCGCGTCGACCGCGTGGCATCTCGCGAAGCGCGGCCACCGCGTCACGATCCTCGACCGCGAGACCCCGCGCGCGATGTCGGATGGCGCGAGCGGCGGAAACGCGGGACTCCTCTCGATCGGCCACTATCCGCTCACGCGGCCGGGCGTCTCGATGCGCGGCCTCAAGTGGATGTTCTCGCGGACCGCGCCCCTCTACATCAAGCCGCGGCTCGACCGCGAGCTCGTCGCGTGGCTCTGGAACTTCCACCTCCACTGCAACAAGCGCCATCTCGACCGCTGCATGGAGGTCCTCTGCGCGATGGGGTGGCAGACGCTCGAGGTGCTCGAGGGGATGCTCGCGGAGGAGTCGATCTCGTGCGACTACGCGCGCGACGGCTGGCTCGACGTGGTGATGAAGCCTGAGAACATGGCCGCGGCCGAGCACGAGGCGCGAAGCCTCGAGAGGTTCGGCTACCAGTGGGAACGCATCGAGGGCGACGAACTCCGCCGCCGCGACCCGTGCTTCTCGAGCCCCGTCGCCGGCGCGATCCACATGAAGGACAGCGCCCACTGCGCGCCGAACGACCTGATCGCCGGGCTGCTGCGCGCGCTCCCGCGCCATGGCGTCGAGACGCGCTTCGATGCGGAGGTCCGTTCGTTCCGCCAGACGCGCTCGGGCTCGGTCACCGCGGTCGAACTCGCGAGCGGCGAGTCGATCGCCGCCGATGCGGTGGTGCTCGCGGCCGGCGTCTGGAGCGACGCGCTCGGCCGCCTCGCGGGCGTGAGGATCCCGATGCAGGGCGCGCGCGGGTATCACCTCCAGTTCGACTACCCCGAGGACAACCCCCCGCCGCTCCCGTCGACCGGCATGGTGCTCCACGAGACGTTCGTCGCCATCACGCCGATGCGACGCGATGGCCGGCAGCAGCTGCGCCTCGCGGGCACGCTCGAGATCGGGCCGCTCGGGCAGCCGTGGATGCGCGAGCGCCTCGAGATGCTCGTGAAGGGCTCGACCTCGTATCTCGCGGGGCTCGACCGCCTCAAGCCCGTCGCCGAGTGGGCCGGATACCGCCCGTGCACGTCGGACGGCATGCCCGCGATCGGCGCCGTGCGCTCGAAGCCGGGCCTCTTCGTCGCGACCGGCCACGCCATGATGGGCATGACGCTCGGCCCCGTCACCGGCAAGGCGATGGCCGAGATCGTCGCGGGCGAGAAACCCTGCTTCGACGTCTCGATGCTCGATCCGGAACGGTTCGGATAGCCGGACGCGCGCTTCCTTACGGCACGGGTCCCCAGTTCGCGAGAAGTATGGAGAGGTCGCTCGCGCCGACGAGACCGTCCCCGTCGAGATCGCCGAACGGCGGGTCGACCGTACCCCAGAGGACGAGCAGGAAGCTGAGGTCCGCAGCGCCGACTTCGTCATCGAGGTCGAAGTCGCCGCGCACAAGGTTGCAACTGTCGAGTTCGCCGTCGCCGTCGTCGTCGCTCGCGCCGTCGGCGATCTCGCAGCGGTCGAGGACGCCGCTCGCATCGCAGTCGCGCTCGGCCCCGGAACTGATCTCGCAGGCGTCGATCTGCCCATCCTCGTCGCAATCGGGAGCCCCGAGCGCGATGTCGCACCCATCCGGCACGCCGTTGCGGTCGCAGTCGGGTTCCGACCCCTGACCGATCTCCCATGCGTCGGGCAGGCCATCGCCGTCGCAGTCAGGCTTGCACTCGTCGGGAACGCCGTTGGGCTCGACGTCGTTCGACGTGCCCGCGGCGATGTCGCACGAATCGGGAATGCCGTTGTCGTTGCAGTCGGGAGCCGTTCCCGCGTCGACATCGCAGTGGTCGGGGACGCCGTTGCCGTTGCAGTCGGTCTCGACACCGGATGCGATCTCGTCCGCGTCGCAGGTGCCGTCCGCATCGCAATCGCCACTCAGGACGTTGCCGCCGAGATCGGCGTACGGCCCCTGCGCGTTGACCGGCTGGTTCAGGCAGAAGCGGCTGTCCTTCAGCGTGACGCCGTTCGCGGTACCCGCGATGTCGAGGGCCGCGCCGAGCGCGCCGGCGTTGTTCGACTCGAAGGTCGAGCGAAGGATCTCGAGCGAGACGTCGGTCGCCACCGCGCCACCGAGGCTGGTCGAGGCGTTCTGACGGAGGGTGCAATCCACGAGGCGCGACTGCACGGCCGCGACTCCGTCGAGCGCGACCGCGCCGCCCGCAGCGGCGGCGTTCGCGGTGAACGCGCACTGCACGGCCTCGACGGTGCCGTCGACCACCCGCAGGCCTCCGCCACGGCCGGTCGCGATGTTCTGCTC
>JBIIYI010000165.1:0-6403 GCA_044346895.1 Phycisphaerales bacterium | reverse complement strand
GCTTCGGCGGCACGGGTTCCGTGGACTCGCTTCCGTCCGAAGCGTTCGCGTTCGAGGCGTCCGCGTTCGAGGCGTCCGCGTCCGAAGCGTCCGAGGCCGCGACGACCGCGGCATCGCCCGGGGCCGGCGCCTCCTCGACGAGGATGCGCACTTCGGGCGTCACCTCGACGAAGGCGTCCGCGATCGGACCGGGCCGCCACCACTTTCCGACGGTGATGCCGACCAGTCCGAACACGACGAGCGAGATCCAGAGCAGCGTGTCGTTCTTCTTCGATTCGGGTGCGTTCATCGCGCGCCCCCCTTCCAGCCGCGACTGGCCAGCATCGAGACGTTGCCGAGGACGATGAGCGCGATGATGAGGAGGTGGGCGACGAACTGCGGGCCCATCCGCTCGCGTCCGAGGCCGAGCCGCTCGGGCGACTCGGTCACCGGGTACTTCTCCGTCACGAGCATCTCGTACTCGGCCGCGCCCTTCACCGCGACGAGCATGCCGTTCATCTGCGTCGGGTAGTACGGGAGCAGCTGGCTCGACTGGACGCCGGTCGTCCCCGAGACGAAGGCGAACGCCGCCGGCATCGCGCTCTCGGCGTACTGCACCCACTGCTGCGCGCCCGGGTTGCCCGCGCTGATGCTCGCGACGAGCTTGAAGTCGCCCACCGTGCGCACGCCCTCCATGATCGGAAGCTGGGAGATCGGCTTGCCCGACGCGTCCGCGGCGTACGCCTCCTCGATCGACGTGGTCATCAGCTTGATGACGCCCTCGTTGCCGGTCTTGAAGCCGAGCTGCGCGTAGTCGACGCCCTCGACCTTCCCGGGGTGATAGGTGAGGAGGATGTCGCGGATCGCGGTGTCCGCGAGCTGCTTCCCGAGCGGCCAGAGCGCCATGAGCACGATCCGGTGCCCCTTCGACGCGCAGTGGTGGAGCATCGCGTTCGCCATCGGCTCGAGCTCGGCCGCGCTCGCCGGATCGAAGTCGTACGAGATGAGGACGAGCGAGCCCGGAGGCACCGACTCGACCGCGTCGAAAGTCGCCTTCGCCATCCTGCCGGGCACTTCGGGGAAGCGCAGGCGCGCGAGCATCGGCGCCGCGATCGCGACCGCGACCGCGAGGTAGATCCAGCGTCGGTCGATGCGGCCCATGCGGATCAGGAAGCCGCGGAAACCTCGGGGGAGCTGTTCGTTGCGTTGCTGCATGGGGTCGTTCGCGTGAGAGGATCCGTCGGGAGGAGCCCGCGCTGGTTCAGCCCTTCGAGAGGGCGCTGCGATCGATGCCGAGGATGAGACGGAGGCTGGTGGCGGCCGTGCCGAGCGCGATGCCGATGAGGATCGCGCGCATGCCGGCCGTCTGGAGGACCTCCGTGATGAAGGCCTTCAGCGGTTCGGCGCGGAGGAACGAGTACCAGCGGTCCTGCGGGATCCAGTCGGTCAGGAACGCGCCGGCCGCGATCTGGACGAGCAGGATGATGAACGCGGTCCCGAGGAGGAGGATCGACTCGATGTTCTTCGCGCGGAACGCGCGGAATGCGGCGCTCGCGACGTAGAACGCGAGCATCGCGAACATCGTCGCCGTGAGCGGCGAGAGGACGTATTCATACGCCCATCCGTACGCGGCCTGCGTCGACTCCTGATTCCCGGCGAGATGGATGTCCGGGTGCTCGGCGTTCGGCACGGCCCCCCACTTCGCGAGGCCGACGACGAGCATCGCGCCGAAGCTTGCGAGCGTGATCGCGGCGTAGGCCCAGCCGGGCCGTCTCGACGAGATCTTCTCGAGATTCACCGCGAGCAGGTTGCCCGCGCCGAGCACGAACGCGACGCCCGCGAGGATGTTGAACCAGGTGACGACCTGCTCGCTCCACGACTGCGTCACGGGGGAGAAGTACGCAAGGATCAGGATGAGCCCGCTCGCGGAGAGGATGAGCATCGGAATCGTGCGCTGCAGCATGGTTCAACCTCCGAAGAAGGCGCGGCCGAGATCACCGAGTCCGCCGGCCGCCCGCCCGACGGTGCTTCCGGGCGAGAGCGCCTCGATGGTGAGGAGCAGCGATCCGACGACGATCGCCGCGATCGCGAAGGCCTTGCCGACGTCCTGACCCTTGATGCTCCCGAGCTGGTCGCGCTCGCCCGAGAGGTACGCGCTCGCCGCGAAGAACTCCTCGCCGATCAGCGTGTAGTCGCACGCGGCGACGAAGAACGGCAGCTGCGACGGTTCCGCGGTGCCCGCGATCTGGATCGCGCCGATCGAGTTGCCGTTCTCCGCGAGGACGAGGCTTTCCGCGTAGAACGCGCCCATGTAGAAGCACGCCGCCGGCTTCTCGCGCGTCATGTGGCCGGAGAGGTACGCGACGTAGCCGAACTGCTCGTCGGTGATGTAGTTGATGCCGCCCTCCGAGTAGGTCTCGGGGCGGCCGGCCGCGAGATGCGCCGACTGCACGGTCTCGCGCGCGGCGGTCATCACGATCGAGCGGCACGTCGGCACCTCGAGCCGCGCGTCGTACTCGGCGGCGGTCTTCGCGACGCGGCCGAGCACGGTGAGGCCGGCGATCGTCTGGATGTCGTTCATGTCCTGGATGCCCGGGACGAAGAGCACCGCGCGTCCCATCTCGGTCGCGCGGCCGACCGCCTCGTCGACCGCGTCGAGCGCGGCGATGCGGCGGATCCTCGTGGAGACTCCCATGCGCGCGAGGACGACCCACGCGAGCACCGCCGCCGATACGAAGAGGACGACGAGGAAGAGCGGCAGCCGCTTGAACGAGACGTACGTCACGCTCGGCGTCAGCGGCTCCGATTCGACGAACTCCGCGCGCTCGCCATCGGTGCCGACGATCGAGACGCGCACGCGCGTCGGCTCGGAGTTCGGGAGTCCGCTCAGGAGATGCGTGCCGACGTTCGTGGAGACCGCGTCCTTCCCAAGCCGCGCCACCTCGATCCACAGGAGGTTCGCATCCTTCGCGCGCTCGGCCTCGGTCGAGCTGCGTTCGATCACGGCTCCCGCGCTCGACGCGGGATCCGGCGTGGCCCAGAAGACGATCAACGCGCCACCCGCGTCTTCCGGGACGTCCTCGAGCCGGACGCCTTCGGCGGCGGGCGGCATGGGCGCCGCCATCGCCGGCGACGGGGCGGCGGCCGGTGCGAGCAGCGCGACCAAGCAGGCGGCGAGCGCCGACGAGGTCGCGCGCGTCGCGCGTGTCGCGAGCCCGGCGACGGCCGCCGTTCGCCGCACCGACGCGGCCTCAACAGTTCGAGTGTTCATGCGCTCGTTCATCGCCATGCCTTTCGCGTTCCGTCGGACGCCACCGTGTCACCCGCGCGTGACCTGCCCGACGCCCGCACCTTCGGGCGCCAGCCACCCCCGTCAACCCTCGATCAACTCGATGTTCGCCCGCGGCACCGTCACGCGCCGCCCTCCCTCTCCATCGAGCGCCACCTCGAGGACGCGCGCCTTCGATCCGGAGCCGAGCACCGCAGGCTCCGTCGGGAGCGCGGCGACCTTCCCGAGCAGTCCGAAGTACGGATCGCGGATCAGCCGCACCTGCGTGCCGATCTCGAGGACGCCCTCCTCCGGACGCGTGCCTTGCGCGGGCTCCGGGTCACCGTCGCGCCGCGCGATCACGATCTCGGGGCGCATCACGCCCGCGCGGATCTGCGTCGCGCCGTTCACGCTCGCCTCGCGGCCGGCGTACGCGGCGAGCAGCGCGAAGGTGCGCGCCGCCATCGCGATGTCGCCGAAGCCCTCGGTCACGATGATCGTGATCCCGATCCTCTCCGTGCCGGTGATCGCGACGCCGAGGTCGTAGCCGAGCACATCGCGCAGGTCGGCGTCGTCGATCCCGCCCGACACGATCGCGGCGACGCCCGCCTCGCGCGCGGCGCGCACGGCTTCGGCGGTGATGCGCGCTCCGCCGACGACGATGGCGCCCTTCATGTCCGGCAGGATGTGACGCGCCTCGAGCCGCGCCGCCGCATCCGGCACCGCGATCCGCAGCGGTCCGACCGTCTCGCCGCCGATCCCGAGGATTCCCTGCACGAAGACCGCGTCCGTCTCGACCACCGCGCCCTCGCCCGGAAGCACCTCGACCACCGTTCCCGCGACGTAGGCCTTCACCTCGACCGGAATCGGTTCGCCACGGAGCATCATCTGACCGGTCGTCGCGCTCACGCTCTCGACGGTGCCCGAGGCGGGCGACGCGAGTTCCTTCTTTCCGAAGCCGAAGATGCCCTTCGTACGCGCGACGACGTCGCCCGCGTTCACGCGATCGCCCTGCTTGACGAGCAGCAGTTCCGGCACGTCGCCCGCGGGAACCGAGAGGAGCGACGCGAGGGGCACCGGCGTGACCTCGCCCTCGATGAAGGTGCGCGCGACCGTCCGCCGCGCGTCGACCCGCTCACCGGCGGAGACGAGCACCTCGCCCGTCACGGGCAGCTGCCGGCGCGCGCGAAAGGTCATGCGCGCGGAGACCTTGAGACCTGGCGTGTATGCCTTCGCCATCGAGTGCGTCCTTCCTAGATTCCGACGTGCCTGGCACCAACCTGGCGCCAACCCGACACGTGCCAGGTTGCAACCTGGTTGCAACCTGGTTGGTGCCTGGCTTCAACCAGGCACCGATCCGGGACATGTCCTGTCGCGATCCGACACGAATCTGACATCAATCCAACGGGTGACGCGGATCAACCTGGTTTCAACCTGGCTCCAACCTGGTCTCAACCTGGTCTCGACCTGTCACCACCGCGGTTGGTGCCTGGCACCAACCTGGCACCGCCGCGACCGTACCGCTACTTCAGCACGCCCCACGCCTTCGCCCACCGAGCCACCGCCGCACGTCGATCGGCCGCGCTCTCCGGAAGTGCGAGCGGCCGACCGCGCGCATCGAAGAGGATGCCGACGGTGCCGCCCTTCACGCGGCGCGTCACGCTCTTGCCCGGGCCCTTGCCGAGGTCGAAGCCACCCGCCGGCTCGACGTGCACCTCGACCTCCTCCTCCGGCCCGACGCGCACCAGCGCCACGTCTCCGCACGCGAGTTCGCCCGAAGCCTGCACCGCGCCCGTCACGCGGTACGAGAAGCAGCGCTTCCCCCACCGCCCCTCGCCCTTCGCGGCCACCGACCAGCCGAGCCGCACCAGGCAGTCGCGCTCGAAGACCTCCATCGCCGCGTCCGCGTGCACGCTCGCGAGCACGCCGAGGTGCGGCATCATGAAGATCGAGTCCTTCGCAAGTTGCGTGAAGCCCTGCGGCTCGAAGCTGTCGACGAGCATCGCCGCGGTCTCCTCCATCTTCGGCGCGTGGCTCAGGACGCCGCCCGACGCGACGAGGAGATCGAGGTGCATGTCGTCGACGATCGACTGCCCGCTCGACGACTGCGCGAAGAGGTCGCCGACGGTGCGCTGCTGCTGCACGCCCTTCAGCGTCGTCGCGAACTCCTTGTGCTGCGCGTACGCAAGCCGCAGCGCCTCGCGCGCCACCGCCTGCTCGAAGACGAGCGCCTCCGCGGTCTGCGGGATCGTCGTCGGGCGGATCATCTTGTTCTTCACGCGGTTGCGCAGTTCGCGCTCGTCCATCGCGACGTGCACCCAGCGCAGGACATTTTGCATTCCCGCCTCCGCGCACACGTTCGAGATCGAGTAGCTCATCCCGAGGTTCGCGCTGACCGTGCGGTTGAAGGTGCCGCCGAACACGCTGAAGACGTCGGTCGTCGCGCCGCCGATGTCAACGCACACGGCGTTCAGCCGGTCGCGCTCGGCGATCCGCTGCAGGATGTCGCCGACGGCGCCGGGCGTGGGCATGATCGGCGCGTCGCTCCACGCGATGAGGCGGTCGTAGCCCGGGGCGTGGGCCATCACGTGCTCGAGGAAGACGTCGTGGATCCGGTCGCGCGCGGGCCCGAGGTTCTCCTCCTCGAGCGTCGGCCGCAGGTTCTCGACGACCGAGAGGTCGAAGCCCTTCTCGCCCCTTTCGCCGAAGATCGCGCGCACCTGCGGCGCGGCCTCCTTGTTTCCCGCGAAGATCACGGGCAGTTCGTACTCGCCGCCGAAGCGCGGCCGCGGCTTCGCGGGGGCGATCTGCTCGGCGATCTGCACGACCTGCTGCACGTTGCCGCCGTCGGTGCCGCCAGAGATGAGCACCATGTCCGGCCGGAGTTCGCGGATCCGCTGGATGCGTTCGAATGGCCTCCGCCTGTCGTTCGAGGCGATCGTGTCCATCACGATCGCGCCCGCGCCGAGCGCGGCGCGCTTCGCGCTCGCGGCCGTCATCTGCGCGACCACACCTGCGACGACCATCTGGAGTCCGCCGCCCGCGGACGAGGTCGAGATGTAGATGTCGCAGCCCTCGCGATCGTCCGCGTGCTTTCGGCGGATGATGGTGCCGTCGTCGGCGATGAAGCGCCGGCCCGCGAGTTCACCGATCTCC
>JBIIYI010000164.1:0-6407 GCA_044346895.1 Phycisphaerales bacterium | reverse complement strand
AGTCGCTTGGAGTCGCTTGGAGTCGCTCGGAGTCGTTCGGAACAGGCCCGCAGCCGATCGTGCATTCGGAAGGAGGCGCCCGGCCTCCGTTCCGTACATCCCACTTCACCCGCTTGCGCGCGTCGGGGCCGGGAACCCGTGCTCGGAGGGCTCGAAGCCGAGTTCATCGAGCGCCGCGAGCAGCCTGCGCAGGCAGCGGTTGCGAATGGGTCCGACGGAGTTGACCGCGATGCCGAACCGCGCGCCGATGGCGGAATAGTCGCCTTCCGCCGCGCCGAGAAACATCGTGCGCAGCAGTTCCTGGCACCGCTCGTCGATCGATCCGAGGGCCCTCAGGACCGTCTGCCGACGCTCGTGGCGGGAGGCGTCGTCGTCGCCTTCCTCGCTCGCGCGACGCTCGTCGGTTGCCGCGTCGATCTCCTCCCCCACCCCGGCGTGCCTCCGGCGCACGCGCTGGAGGCGCCAGGCCTCGCGCTTCGTCGTCACGATCAGCCACTTCGAGAGGCCCTGGACGTCGCGGACCGCGGCGAGCGACTGGAGCAGCGAGGCGAAGACGGTCTGCGCCGCGTCCTCCGCATCGTCGCGCGACAGACCGGCCTTCCGCGCCGTGGCGAAGACGAGTCCGCCGTAGCGCTCGACGAGCGCATGCCACGCCTCGGCGCGCCCGGCGAGGGCTCGCGCGACGAGGGCCGCATCGCTTTCGGTGGAGTCGGGCATTCGGGCAAGGTAGCGGCGAAGCCGGTCAAGGCGAAGCCGACCCACGCCGGGCGCGCGCAAGCGCGATCGGCGGAACTTCGGACAATCGCCCCAGAGCGGACGTGCCACGACCACCTCCGTGCACACCATCCGCGCGATGAGCTCCTCCGAACCGCTGCGCCGCGCGATCGCGACCCGGACGCGTCGCCTCTACGCACTCGCCTTCGCCGCCTGCGGTTCCTCGCACCGCGCGGTCCATCGACGCATCGGCCGCGACGTCCGCTCGATCGTCGCCGCGACCGACGTGCCGACGCTCGGCTGCATCGTCGATCTCTGTCGCGCGCTCGGCATGCGGCCTGCGGCGGCCGTCGATCTTCTGGTCGAGAGCGGTGTCCGCGACGACGGCGCGGGCCGGGGCGCGACCGAACTGGAGTCGCAGATCCTCGTCGCCGATCTGATCGACGACGCGATGCGGCTCGAGCGTCTCGCGGAGCGAGTGCCCCCGTCGCGCACGGCTCTCCGCGCGGCGGTGCTGGCACGCGCCCTCACCGCCCGTGGCTCGATCGACCGCGCCATCGCGGTCATCGGTTCGATCAGGATCGACGTCGTCGACGCGTGCGCCGGACCGCTTCTCGCGACCTCGATCGGAGAGATCGCCGTGCTGCGGCCCGACGCGTCGCGCGATCCGGCGTGCGCACGCGCGATGCACGCGCTGCTCGCGGAGGCGATCCCGGCGGCCCCGCCGTCCGCGTCCGGAGCCGACGAACCCCTGCACCTCGCCCGCCCGGTCCGCGCGAACTTCCATCGCGACGCATGCGAGATCGCGCTCGCACGCGACGCCTCCGCGGCGCACGGCCTGCTCTGCCGGCTGGCGGATCGCCTCGAGATCGTGCGCGCGCAGGGAACCCCGCTCGCAGCGGCGTGGGCCGCGTCCACGACCGCGCTCGTCGCGCTTGCGCTTCTCGAGCGCTGTCCGCACGAGGAGGCCTCCGTCGGGGTTTCCCGCGCGGGGGCTGCGCTCGTCGAGCCTGCGCTGCGGATCGCCGTGCGGGCGGGATTCGCCCTCGAGGACCTCACGCGCTGCGGTGACCAGCGCGCCGAACGTCTGGCGTGCGCGCGGCGCGCGCGGACGATCCTCGTCGAGCGGTCCGTGCGGCTCGCCCGCGGCGAGGATCCGCTCGAACTGGTCGACGCGGCGGATCTCGCGGAGCTGCGCATGGCGATCCTGCGGTTTCCCGATGCGGATCCCCGACTTCGGCGCTTCCGGGATTTCGAGACATTTTTGACAGCATCGCGGTTTGATGCTTGACGAATGCCGACGACGGATTCTGATTCCCCCACGTTCCCGATGCGCACGGGGTGGCGTGCGCCAATCCAAAGATCGGAGGCAGAATGCTGGCTGATGAAATCGGCAGCCTCGAGGCGGCGCGCGAAACGCTCGCCCGCGAGAGGCTCGAGGAACTGCAGGCCCTCGCGAGGACCTATCGAAACTGGTCGGTGAAGGAACTGGCGCATGCGCTCGGGAGACAGCCCGGACGGCTCGTCCCCGAAAGCGGTATGCCGAAGATCGACCTCGTGGTCGGTCTCGCGAAGGCGCTCGACTGGCCGGTCGAGGCGGTGGTCGAGCATCTCGTGAAACCCGCCGGCGAATCGGGGCGCGCCTCGGCGCAGGACGCGCCCGCCGACTACGCGCGTCTCTACAACGAGAGCCTCGCGAGGCGCATGGAGCGCGACTACGCCGAGGCCGTGCGACTGGCCGTGCGCGCGCACGCAGCCGCGGACAACCCCACGCGCAGGGCCGCGGCGCTCATCATGGAGGCGCACGCGCACGAGGCGTGCGGCTCGTACACCGAATCCGTGCGCTGCCTGCGCGGCGCGGCGCGCATCGACGGCGTCGCCGTCGACTGGCGCATGTTCGGCGACGCGTATCTCGCGAACGTCCTCTTCATGCAGGGACAGTCGACGCACGCGCTCGGCATCGCGTCGTCCGTGCTCGAGTACCTCGGGAGCCTGCCGGAGACCGATGCCGCGCGATCGGCGCGCGTCATGGCCTCGTGGGCGCGCGGGCACGCGCTGCGCACCTCGGTGCCGCTCTCGAACTTCGAGCAGTGGACCCCGCTCGCGCAGAACGCGCGCAGCGACTTCCTCAAGGTCCAGGACCTGACCACGGCGCTTCTCGCCGGATCGGGCGCGCGGACGAACAACTACGGTTCGCTCGCGGCGTCGGTCGAGCCCGTCATCCTCGAGCTCGACGCCCTGTGCGAGCCGGAGAGCGCCGAAGGCGTGATCCGATCGCTCGTCGCGATCGTGCGCGAGAACGGATCGCTCGAGCCGGCCTCCGGCGAGAGGAAGGCATGGGCCGCGATCGCGCTCTCGAACACGGTCAAGCGCTTCCTCGACGACGAACTCCAGAGGCGCGGGATCCTCGAGATCGCGTCGATGGCGCTGCGGGCTCATGCCGTGGCGACGAGCAACTGGTACTTCGCGCACCAGCACCTTGAGATCGACGCCGAGCGGCGGCGCATGCTCGCCGGCAACGGCGTCGCCGCACGTGCGCTCGACGGCGTCGAGGCGAAGCTGATCGCCGGCGTGCTCGGCCACGTTCCCGCGGCACGGAAGCGCGCCGACGAGTTCATGGCGATGTACGCTCACCGCGAGGGAGGTCGGGGATGAATCGACCACGATCCACGCTTCTCACGGTCGGGAACCTCCTCGTCGGCGGTTCACTCCTGCTCGCGATCACCCTGTCGCTGCCGTCACCGCCGGCGCGCGCCGAGGGCATCATGCCGCCACCACCCGGACTCTCGGATCAGGTGGAGGCGCCCGCGATCTCGCGCCGCTTCATCGTGCAGTACAACCTCTTCATCTATCCGGCGTACCGGACGTGGCTCCAGTCGGCGAACGGCCAGCCGGACTCGGCCGGGACGTTCGCGATGTTCCTCGAGACGCTGCCGCTGACACCCTTCGAGCGGGCCTGCTACATGCAGTGCTACTTGACGTATCGGCGCTGAGGCACGCACTCCGCGGCCTCGCCGCCGTGGAGACATGACATACGACGCACCCCGGAAGGCGCCTTCCGGGGTGCGTTGTCGTCGCTGGGTGGGTTGTCGCGGGTGGGTTGTCACTCCGTTCGCCCGCCGGATCGTGGGTCGAAGGCGCGGGTCGCGGGCGCGGGTGCGGGCGCGGGCGTGAGCGCGGGTCGCGGGCGTCGCCACGCCCTTCGTTGCAGCACCGAGGGCGCCTCTCCACGGGGGTCGCGTGGCACGATGGATCATTTCCGCGCGAGACGCGCGCACGCGCGGTGGCGTGGGCACGTCACGAGGTGCTCGTTGTACATGCCGACGGCCTGCATGAACGCATGGACGATCACCGGGCCGCAGAAGGTGAATCCGCGCTTCCTAAGCGTCTTCGCGAGCGCTCGGCTCTCGGGGCTCTCCGCGCGGATGTCCTCGCGACGCGCGAGTCTCAGGTCGACGGTGCGGTGGTCGACGGCCTGCCAGAGGAGGTCGCGGAACGCGCCGTCCCCCGCCTCCATGACCTCGAGCCATGCGCGGGCGTTCGTGATTGCACCCTCGATCTTGAGCCGCGACCGGACGATTCCGTCGTCCTTCAGGAGTCGCGCGACGTCGCGCTCGGAGAAGCGGGCGATCCTCTCGGGTTCGAACCGCTCGAACGCGCGCTGGAACGCCTCACGCTTCTTCAGGATGGTGATCCACGAGAGTCCGGCCTGGAAGCCGTCGAGGACGAGCTTCTCGAAGAGCGCGCGGTCGTCGACGACGGGAACGCCCCATTCCGTGTCGTGGTAAGCGACGTAGGTCGGATCGGTGCCGCACCACCAGCACCGCTCGGACCGGTGCCTGGCACCAACCTGGCACCAACCAGCGTCACGCGGCTCCAACCGGGAACCCACCGCCGTTCGACTGCGCACCTTGCCCGGACGTCGCTTCATGTGCTGCAAGATAGAAACTGGCACCAACCTGGTGCGCCAGGTTGGTGCCAGGTTGGTGCCAGGCACGTCGGATCGGAGCAGGTCGGTCAGGCGTGGCAGCCGCAGCCGGAGCCGCAACCCGCGCCCGCCATCTGCTTCTTCGCAGCGCCCGCCGCGATCTTCGATTTCGCGAACGCGATCGCAGCCGCGCCCGTCGAACCCGTTCCCGCCTGCTTCAGGACGGCAGCGGTGGTCGCCTCGATCTCGACGATCTTGTGGTCGATCTCACCCTCGGTCATGCCGAGGTAGAGGCCCGCGAGACGGATGAGTCCGCCCGCGTTCGCGATGAAGTCGGGCGCATAGCAGATGCCGCGGCGGGCGAGCATCTCGCCGTCCGCAGCCGGATCGCGCAGCTGGTTGTTCGCCGTACCGCACACGATGTCGCACTTCAGGTGCTGGATCGTGCCGGCGTCGAGGATGCCGCCAAGGGCGCACGGCGCGAGGATGTCGACCTTCTCCTCGAAGAGGTTGCGGTCGTTGCCGAGCGCGACGCAGCCGAGTTCCTCGACGGCGCGCTTCATCGTCGGCACGTGCACGTCGGTGACGAGCACCGCGGCACCCGCGGCGCGCAGCAGCTTCGCGAGGCGGAAGCCCGTGGCGCCGACGCCCTGGATCGCGACCGTGAGGTTCGAGAAGTCGACCTTGCGGCCGGTGTGCGCGAGGCATGCCTTCATCGAGTTGAAGCAGCCCTGCGCGGTGAACGGCGACGGATCGCCGCCGTGGCTGACGGTGTTGCCACCCATCACGTGCTTCGTCTCGTGCGCCATCCAGTCGCAGTACTGCGGGCTGACGCCGACGTCCTCCGCGGCGATGTACTTGCCTGCGAAGGTCTCGACGAAGCGGCCCATCGCGCGCGCCTCGGCCTCGGTCGGCTGGTGTCCCTGCGCGGGCATGATGATGACGCTCTTCGCGCCGCCCATCTGGAGGCCCGACG
This sequence comes from Phycisphaerales bacterium, assembly GCA_044346895.1. GTDB lineage: Bacteria > Planctomycetota > Phycisphaerae > Phycisphaerales > SM1A02 > QWPT01. The sequence goes on along the minus strand of JBIIYI010000164.1, from coordinate 789 downwards.
CCGCGGCCTTGTACGTCATGCCCTCCGAGAGGCGCAGCACGTCGTACAGCGCGTCGCCCTCCGTGGCGTACGCCCAGCGGCGCGTGCCGCCGAGCGCGTTGCCGAGCACGGTCGAGTGGATCGCGATGATCGCCTTGAGGCCGGTCTTCGCGTCGTGGTGGAATGCCACGCGCTCGTGGCCGTAGGACTGCATCTCAGCAAGGACGTTCATGGCTTGTCGAAACCTCTGCTTGGCGTGCTTGAAGTGAACGGAACGGACTCGGGTGCGGACACACCGCGCGCGAAACCCACGGTACGGCGCCGGAACGAAACGGCGCGGGAACTTAGCAACTCAGTGCGACTTCAGCGCCGCCATGTCGCCGGCGTAGACCGAACCCGACCCGAACTGCGGGATCCCGGCCTGCTGCGAGGCAGGCGAGCGGCCCGTGCCGAAATACTTCTGGTCCGGCGTCTTCTCGGGAATCGAGTAGTTGGAGTTGGGAAGGAGGTCGTTCGCCGCGAACGCTGCGGCGGCCGCCTTCTTCATCGACGCGTCGGTGTTCACGAAGAGCGCGCGGAGCTCGGCGGCCTGCTCGCTGCGCGCGATCGCGCAGAGGTGCTCGACGATCGCGAGCTCGCGCTCCATCGCCGCGCCCTCGAGGCCCGCGCGCAGGTTCGCGTCGCAGCGCGACAGCGTGCAGGTCATCGCGTGGATCCAGAGCGCGCTCATCGAGAGGCGCGCCTGGATCGTCTGGTTCGAGATGAGCCGCTCCTCGTGCTCCTTGAACATCAGCTTGACGTGGTGGCTGT
>JBIIYI010000163.1:0-6424 GCA_044346895.1 Phycisphaerales bacterium | reverse complement strand
TTCCCGTCCGCCTTCCCATCCGCCTTCCCATCCGCCTTCCCATCCGCCTTCCCATCCGCCTTCCCTTCCGCCTCCCCGTCGACCCGGTCGCGCGCCGAATCCTGCAGCGCGATCTGTCCGCCGTTGGTCCCGGCTTCGGAGGCCTCTTCGGTGGGTTCCGCCAAGCCGCAACCCGGCTTCCCGCCCGACCTCCGCAGCGCAAACCAGATCGCGACCGCGAAGATCGGAACGCCACCGAGCACGATCGCAAGCGCGCCCGAGTCGAGCAGGATGAGGGGTGTCGCGATTCGCATGCGTGTGCTCTCGAACCCGGTTCCAGAGGTCGTCGCGTCACCGGAAACTGACCATGGCGCGCGGCGCGAACGGCGCACGACGGTGGCGAATCCGTCCCCAGCCCGATGCACCGCCTACCTCACGGCGACGTCGTCGATCCCGAAAAACAGACAGGCCCCGCCGCGCGGAGCCTGTCTGAGCGTCTGAAACGCCTTCGTGGACCATACTGGACTTGAACCAGTGACCTTCTCCGTGTCATGGAGACGCGCTAGCCAACTGCGCCAATGGTCCGGGCCGCGAAGTATAACCAGCCGCGGCGACCTTGCAAGGTGCCTCTGGCCTGGAACTTGCGCAAGTCCTCCGGGGGGCCGGACGAAGGACGCAACGCGACCGATCGGCGGCAGAGCGAGAAAAGCACGTCCGTTCAGTTCGGAACATCGAAGAAACGTGGCAAAGCCGTGGTTTCGGACGAGGGGCGACGTGCCAGCGCCGTGTCCCATTCTGCCCACGTCCACCCCCCCGGATTCCCTCCGACAGGGATCGATCGGATCGATCAGAGCTGATGGGCCGCCGGGCGTCTTCGGCTTCCGCCCGCCGCGGAACCAGAAGTCCTCCCTGCGGCGCAAAGAAAAGAACCGAGATCATGAAGTCGCTCTACGGGGCAGCAGCTGCTGTCGCCCGTGTCGTCGCTGCGCAGGCCACCACCGGCTCCGTCGTGGACGAGAACGAGTTCTCCAACACCCGCGACAGATCGTCGCTCGGCGCGACGTCGTACTTCGACGACCTCGAGATCGGTGCGATCCCCGCGCCGGGCGCGATCGACGGCGCACTCGAGATGCCTCGCGTCGCGGACTCGGGCGTCGACCGATCGATGAACTCGCCTCACCGACTGCCCTCGGGCGCGGCTTTCTCCGGAGTCCCGGCAGCACCGGGTTCCTGGTCGCGTCCTGACTTTCCAGACTCCTCGGCCTTTCGGGCCTGCTCCGCTTGATACTCCTCGAGCCACTTCGCGTTCTCCTCGTCCTTCAATCGCTCGGCGGCCTTTCGAGCCTCTTCAACCTTCCGACGCTCTTCGTCAAGTCGGCCTCGCTCGGCCGCGCGTGCCCGCGCCGCCTCGAACTCGGCCACTGCCCTTTCCTCTGCTTGAGCTTCGCGGGCTCTCCCTCTCGCCCGTTCCAAAGCCTCGTCTTCACGGGCTGTGGTTCCCACAGCCCTCAACCGCTGCTCGATGTCCGAGAGTCTGTCCTCAACCCGCATGAAGTGCCATTGCAGCAGAAGGAACATGAGAAGCAGCGTGGCCATCGACCTCACCCCGAGGTTGACGACCTGGGGCTCGGATTTCTTCGGAATCCCCTCGTCGGGTTTCGCATGAGTACTCATCGGACCTCTCCCGAGGAAGTGCATGCCGCGCCAAGTCCCCGACTTGCGCGTCATTCCACACATGCGATGCGGCATCGAGAGCCAACCACCCGACACCATCGCCTCCTCAATGTAGCGACAACCCGTGGAGCCCCGAAACGTCGTCGAACGACCGCTTCAAGCATGGAACGCCCGTGCATCGCTGCCTGGTGGCCGTCTCCGTGGAAGCCGACAATAGAGCCGGCGTGCCCACGCGATGCAGCGGACGACCCGACGGAGCGCTGCATCGCGGCCGACGAGGACGAGCGTGTCCCAGACAGCGGGCTCAGGGTCGTGCCGGAGACCACGATCCTCGGCCTTCACGCGACGGCTCCGGTCCCCACCACCGTCACCATCAACCGCGGCGGTCGAATGACAGCCGTATCCTCACGGGAACAGGCGCCGCGATCTGGCGCTCGCTACTGGCTCCAGTGGTAGAGGAGGAGACTTAGATCCGCAGCCGTCACCTCGCCGCTTCCGTCGAGGTCGCCGGAACCGTCGGTCCCCCACTGCCCGAGCAGGATCGCCATGTCGCCACCGCCAACGGCGTAGTCGCCGTCGAGATCCGCGAACGGCGCCGGAGGTCCGACCTGCACGATCAGCGCCGTACCAGCCGATACCGGAAGCTCCACGAACCCGGACGTGAACATGTCCGGGAGCGCAGCCACCACGAAGATCGTGCCCTCCGGTGCCTTCGGCGGCAGCGAGAAGTCCATCGTCAGAACCTCGCCCGCCGGCGCGTACTGGACGAAGTCGAAGATGCCGAACTCGACGTCCGCCGTGTCGAGCGGATAGCCCGGGCCCGCGAGCGTGTCGTCCATCACCCGCAGCGGGAGCGGCGCCCCGTCGAGGCTGAAGTCACCCGACCCGCCCGTCACGAAAGGCGCGCGCCAGCCGTAGTTCGTGATCGAGCAGCCCTCGATCGTGAACACCATCCGGAACAGCGCCGCGTTGTAGGTGGTCCCCGACGGCGCCTGCAGCGTCACCCGAGTCCGTACCGTCGCGCCCGGCGGAACGATCACCGAGCTCGCCCCGTTGATGGTGCGGATGCTCAGGTCGGCCGCCTCTGCGGAGACGCCGAGGGCCATCGCCCCGAGCAGCACACCGAGCAGCGTCGCGCACCACCGGGAACGACCTCGGGCGACGCGAGCCGAAGCAGGCGCCGAGGCAAAGCCACTGCCACCACCCACCGACACCGACGCACGATTCTCGATCTTCACCGCGTTCATCGCTGCACCTCCTGGATGACGCCTTCCTCGACGACCGTACCGACTTCACCGATGTCCGGAGTGTCCTGCCCCGGATCGTCTCCGACGACTTCTCCGATCCGCTCCAGCCGGCAGCGCACCGAGGCGAACTCGCGCCGCGCCGCCAGGATGCGCACCAGCTGGTGCACTTCCGTTCCGAACAGCGGGCGCAGGTCGATCCGCAGGGCGGAGGCATCGCTCCAACCCCACGAGCCTTCTGGAACGAGCGTCGGCATGAGGCGCTCGATCCAGGTTTCGGGCACGCCCGGTAGCACCGCCACGTCGACCTCGGGCAGCACCGCGACGAGCGAGCCGTCGGCAAGCTCCGCCACGGCCGCCACCTCGACGCCCTCGCCCTCGAGCATCAGCGCAAGCCACCGTACGCTCGCGGGCGTCGACGCCATCTCCGGCAGCCGTGCGAGCGTCCAGGTGTTCGCCGAAGCCTCAGCCCCGTCGTCGACGAGGTCCATGCGATAGAGGTCGAGCACCGCGCGCATCTCCTCCTCCGCCATGCCGCGCACCGCGAAGAGATCGCCGCGAAGTTCAGCCGAAACCACCGATTCGCCGTCGCGCGAAAGCACCACGCGCTCGGGACCGGGGCCTCGGTCGTCGGCCGACGGACGACGACCCATCGACCCGTGCGTCACGCCGCCGAAACCGGGCGGACCGCCCGCACCCGAAGCGCCGTCCGAGGACGCGACGCCCTCGCCCGCATCCGACGAACCGTCGCCATCGAGCAGTCGGTTGTCGCCGAGGTCCGAGCACGGGTTGACCGCGAAGCGGAGGTCGGTGCCGATCGAGGCAACCACCACCGCGGCGTCGGCCATCGTGATCGCGCCGTCGAGATTGACGTCCGCGCGCACGAGGTACGGATCGAGCGGATCGACCGCCTGACCGAGCAGCGAGCCGATCGCGCCCGCGTCGTTCACCGTGACGCGCAGGTCGCCCGTCACGTCACCGGGCACCGACGCGAGATCGATGCTGCCGGACTCCTGATCGAGCAGGTTTCCTGCGACGTCCCGCACGCCGACAAAGCGGATGCAGTAGCGCAGACCGTCCGGGAGCGCCGTCGGGAACGTCACCGTCGCGTACTGGTCGCCGATGCGGAGTTCGGCGGTGCGGTCGTCGACCGGAACGGTCACCTCGACGCCCGAGGGGTTGTACGCCGTGACCGCAAGGCTCGCGGCGTTGAAGCTCGCCGGATCGAGCGGCTCGCTGAACGAGAGGACGAGCGAGCGGATGCCGCCCGGACGCGACTCGCTGAACGCCCCCAACGACGGGACCTCGAGGCCGAGCGCACCGAGCGGGCCGTGGTCGCGCAGCACCTGCCATGCGACCACCTCGGGAGCCTGACCATCCACGGAGAACTCGAGCGCGTAGACGCCGTCGCCGCCGCGGTCGAAGATGTGGACGTACCGCCGCGCCTCGGGCGTCGGCGTGTCGCGCGTGATGTAGGAAGTCTGCCACGCGTTGTGCCCGAGCTGGATCGACTTGCCGTCCGAGCGCGTCACCGCCTGCAGCGGACGCGCCGCGCCGAACGGATCCTCGATGCGGTAGTACCGCCAGCCCGCCGCGGGCGGCGCGGTCAGCGTCGCGATGTTGCCGACGACCGACACCGATGCGTCGATCACCGCCGACACCGGTTCGATCACGCCCGACGAGAGGTAGATCTTGTCCGGAAGATCCTTCGGATCGAGCGTCAGGTTCCCGAGGAAGTCCGGACGCCCGTCGTCGAGCGGCTCGTCCGCGCGCACGACGTGCGTCATCGCGTTGACCGCCGCCTCGTCCACCACCGAGAACTCGGGGTCGTTGAAGCCGTTCGAGGAACTCACGGTCGCCGAGTAGCGCACGAACTCGCCCTGCAGCGTCGAGGTCATCAGCCACTGCGCGACCGACACCTCGCCGGGGAGGATGTCGCCGAGCTCGACGAGGAGCGACGGCGAGACCTCGTCCTCGTTCACCTGCGTGCCGATCAGCTGGAAGTCGATGAGCGCGCCCGTCTCGTTCGAGACGATCTCGGGCTGCGCGCTTTCGATCTGCACCTGACCCGCCGTGCCGCCGCCCTGGTTCTTCGCCCAGAGACCGAGCGAGAACGGAATCATCGGCTCGATCTCGGGTGTGAAGGGATCGTCCGAGTAGACCTGCGTCTCGATGAAGTACTGGAGCGAGAGGCTCGGATTCGGAGTGACCGTGATCGTGACCGGGAAGAGCGGAACGACCGCGACCTGACCGCCGCTCGCGTAGCTGAACTGGCCGCGCACGCGGTAGAGCGTCGGGCCGAGCGGCGCCGCCGAGTCGCCCGGCACGATCGTCCACTTCGCGGAACCCGTCGCGCCCGCCCCGAGCTGGCCGTTGCCGTTGGCATCGCCCATGCCCGTGACCACCGGTCCGAGGATCGCGAAGCGCGAGGTGCGGTCGACTCCGTTCACATCCTCGATGACGATGTCGACATCGATGCCCTCGAGGGCGGAATCGCTCTCGTTGTCGATGACGAGCGTCGCCTCGAAGGCCTCGCGGGTGAGGGTCAGCGTCTGATCGAGCTCGATGCCGATCTGGACGCAGGTGCCCTGTCCCGCCTGCAGGGACTGCTCGAGCAGCTCGTACGCGTTGAGGAGGTCGAGCACCGGATTCGTGAAGCCGAGATCCTCGTACTCATCGACCGCGAGCATCGATTCGGAGATGTAGAACTCATACCGGTCGAACTCGACGAAGGCGAGCGAGTAGCCCGCCGGGACATCCGAAGCGTTCAGCCAGCCCATCTCCCAGTAGTCCTGGGTGCGGTTCCAGCGCTCGATGCAGGCGGTCACCTTCGCCGCCGTGAGCGCTGCCGGCCGAGGAGAGGCGAGGACGAGCGCTGCTTCCGCGGCACTGACGCGGACGCTGTCGGCGCCTTCCTCGTCGAGCGCGTTCCCGAAGGCGGCCACGAAGTCGGCACGTGCCTCGAGTTCGCTCCATTCCCCGCCGAAGACTGCCTCCGGTGCGCCGATCGCATAGGCGATCGGACGCAGAAGTTCCCACTGCCGACGAATCGCGTTCTGCAGGTTGTCGATGACGGGGTCGCCCGTATCGCCCCACTCGGGGTCGAACGGATCGTCCGACTCACCGAACGGACTGTCGGGAATGTCGAAGTCGCCTTGGCCGCACAGCGCGTCCGAAACCGTCTGGCCGAGTCCCGGGGGTTGGGGACTCGGCGAGCAGGCCTCGCAGCGTCCATTGATGTTGGCGAAGCAGCAGGCGGCCTTCGCGCCGGGAACGAACCCGTAGAAGCAGTCCTTCATCACCTTGCCGGTGCTGCGCCAGCGCTGGGTGCTTCCAAGACCCCACACCGCCGTGGCGCACTGGTAGATGTCGACGGCCGTCGAGAGTCCGGGGATCATGTCGACGGCAAGCTCACCGAGGCAGCCGAGCGAGCCGACGCACGGCTGCACGCATGGATTCGCGCAATGGCCTTGACCGACCGTGATCGGTCCACCGACCGACCCGGTACCGCCACCGCCGCCTCCGCC
>JBIIYI010000162.1:0-6447 GCA_044346895.1 Phycisphaerales bacterium | reverse complement strand
GCGCGCATGCCCACGTACGTCTACGCCGTCGTCAAGCCGGACGGCTCGCTCGGCGAGCACTTCGAGGTCGTCCAGAAGATGTCGGACGCCGCGCTCGAGACGCATCCCGAGACCGGCGAGCCCGTGCGCCGCGTGCCGCAGCTGCCGATGATCGGCGGGCAGCACACGACCGCCGCCGACAAGCGCAAGATCAGCGACTCGAACCTCGACCGCCTCGGCTTCACCAAGTACCAGAAGGTCGGCGACGGAAAGTACGAGAAGACGGCCGGCGCGGGACCGAAGTCGATCTCGGCGGACTGAGCGGAGACGGATGCGGGCGAGATGCCCGCATGGATTCGGCAGCGACAACTCGGCCGCATCGCTTCAACCGCGTCACTTCAGCCGCGTCACTTCAGCCGCGTCACTTCGGCGGCGTTACTTCACGTGCGAGAGGAGTTCGAGCGCCGCGCGGATGTCGCCGACGCGGTCTTCGCCAGCCTCGCGCTCGACCGCGAGGCGGATCGTCGCAGGCACGCGGTCGATCTCCGCGAGAAACGCCTTCCAATCGACGGCGCCGGTCCCGACGCGCACCTCGCTTCCCCACGTGCCGGGCGTCGCCGTCGGGAGCGCGTCCTTGATGTGCACCTGCGCGATGCGCGGCGCGAGCGCGCGCACCGCGGCGACCGGATCGCCCATGCCGTAGAGGATCATGTTCGCGGGATCGAAGTTCACCCCGATCGATGCGTCGCCGAGGAGGTCGAGCGCGTGCGCGAGCGTCTCGGCCGATTCCTGACCCGTCTCGAACGCGATGCGCGCGCCGTGCGCGCGGAAGAGCGCGGCGATGTCGCGCAGCCGCGCGAAGAGGCGATCCCGTTCGGCGCCTGCTTCATGCGGGATGAATCCCGCGTGGAAGGTCACGAGGCGGATGCCTTGCCGCCCCGCGAGCGCCGCGACCTCGGCGGCGCGGGCGCGCGTCGCCTCCCACGTGGCGTCCGGAACGACGCCGCCCGTCACGCGGATCGTGTCGAGGGTCGAGTAGTCCTCGCCCACCGTCTCGAGCATGCCGCTCGCGACCTCGATGCCCGCCGCGGCCAGCACCGAAACGCAGTCGCCCCAGATGGCCGGCTTCTCGGCCAGCGGCATGAGCGCAAGCTGCACCGCGCGCGCGCCAGTCGCGCGCACGCGCTCGACGAGCTCCGCGGGGTTGTCCGCACGAAGGCTCCAGGAACAGACGGCGACGGGGGCGCGGGAGATCGGCATCCGTCCAATCTACCGCGACCGTCGCCTCGGCCTCGTCGCGTCCGCCTCGTCGGCGTGGTTTCAGGACCCGACGGCGCTCCCCGCGGGGATGAACCCCCGACCGTGTCCTGATCAAGCGTCATTTCGCGCCAATCGAACCCGCCCGGCGACTACGATGCGCCTCCTCTGGTGCGGCCCGTGAACGATCCCGATCTCAACCCCGTGTCAGCCACCCCCGCCGTCGCGGGCGGCGGCGACGTGGGGCCGATCCAGACCGGGCCGTCCGTGCGCCCCCCGAGCCGCCAGCGCACGCGGCTCGAGCGCCTGGAGGCGTGGGCAAGCCGCCTCTCCATCAGGAACAACTTCTTCCACAAGATCTTCTCGCTGGTCTGGCTCCCGTTCGCGGCGCGCTCCGGCATCAAGATGTACGGCCGGCGCGGACTGACCCGCGAGCGCTTCGCGGCGATCCTCCCGTTCCGCCGCTTCAACCGCAACTTCTACGACGCGATGGCCGGCGCGGCGCTCCTCGGAAACTCCGAGGTCGCGGCGGGCATGTACCTCTTCTCGGTCTGCGGCGGCGACTACACCGTCGTCTGCAAGGAGATGAAGTACCGCTTCCTGCGCCCGTGCCTCGGCCCCGCGATCTACCGCGTGGTGAAGAGCGAGGACGTCGAGGAGAAGGTGAAGGCCGGAGGCGAGTTCAACGTCGCGCTCGAACTCGAGGTCTACCAGCAGCAGATCGTGAAGAAGCAGGCGGAGGTGCTCGTCGGCCGCTGCGACATCACCTTCCACTGCACGCCGAAGGACATGGTGCGCGAGCGCGCCGAGCGCCGGAAGGCCCGGTCGCTGCGCAAGGCGCAGGCCACGACGGGCATGAAGCCCGACGCGAAGGGCGATGCGGGCGGCGACGCGACTTCGCCCACGTGATTTCGCCCACGTGATTTCGTTCACGTGATTTCGTTCACGTGATTTCGCCCACGTGATTTGGCCCACGTGATCTGGTTCACGTGAACTCCCGCAGCGAGAAGTCCGACGCCGAGCGCGCCCCCGCCCGCATCCCGCATCCCGGTACGATGCGCCGCGTCCCGGCGAGCGTCTGACCGTTCACGCGAACGGCGCCACCCGCCCACCGCTCCCGACTCCGATCGATGGCCCAGCCGCTCCGCACGCTTCTCTCCGGCTTCGCGCTCGCGACCAGTTGGACGTGGTGCATCGGCATGTTCGCCCCGATCCTGATCGGACAGCTGATGGGCTGGCCCGGCATCGTCGCGTTCGCGATCCCGAACGTGCTCGGATGCGCGCTCTTCGGCTATCTCCGGAGCGCCGAGGTTTCGCGCCGCGAGACGAACGATCACGCGCCGATGATGGCATTCTTCTCCGCCGCCACGATCGCCTACCAGGTCTTCTTCGCGGGCTGGCTCTGGGGGCCGGTGCTGGCCGAGTCGTACCGCATCACGACGGGCGAAGGCACGATGCTCGCCTCAGGCGGCGTCTTCGGCGTGGCGGTCCTCCTCGCGGCGCTTCCGCGCGGGATCGTGTGGCTCGTGGCCGCCGGGGCGCTCCCGCTGAGCCTCGCCACCTTCGCGCTGCTGCCCTGGGATTCGGCCCACACGGTCGCGACCCGGGGCGAGTGGCCTCCGGAGGCGCTCGTGTTCGTACTCCCGACGATCCTCTTCGGCTTCGCGCTCTCGCCGAACCTCGACCTCACGTTCCACCGCGCGCGGCAGGAGGTTCGCACGGGCGAACGACCCACGAACTTCGCCGTCTTCGGCGTGGCGTTCGCATCGATGCTCGTGCTCACCGTCTGCTACGGCGCGGTGATGAAGGGCGGACTCAACAGTCCGGCCGTGCGCGCGCACATGGGCCTCCAGCTCGCGCTCACCTCCGCGCTCCACCTCTCCGAACTGCGGATCGCGCGCATCACGCCGAACTGGCGCATGCTCCTCGGACTCGGCGCCGGCGTCGCCGGGCTCGTCGCGGCGCTCGCCGCACCCGGACGCGAGACCTACTTCCGATTCCTCGGCCTCTACGGGCTCCTCTTCCCCGCGTACGCCCTGCTCGCGCTCAGGACGGCGGGGCGCCCGACGCGCGCGCACTGGTTCGTCCTGCTCGCCTCCTGCGGACTGGTCGCACCGCTTCTCGACCGCGGATTCAACGACCAACCCTCGATGTGGACGCCGCTCGCCTTCCTCATCCCGGTGGGTGCGATCGTCCTCGCCACCCGGCGCGGGAGCCGCTCGACCGAACCCGCCGCGTCGACTTGACCGCGCAGGCGCGGGCACGCTTGCGATCCGCGGACGCCTCGGAGGGGAGCGCGGGGATTCGGGCTGGAAACGGTCGGAAACCGCCGCAGACGCCATTTCCCGTTGCATCCAGCAACCGCGCACGCGAAACTGACCGATACCGCACGGGGCTCCTGAACGTCACGCGCCCGCGCGCGTACAAGTCCCCCACCGAACGTCCCCCACCGACCGCCCCCCCGCCGCTTCACCCGCCGCTTCACCCGCCGCTTCACCCGCCGCCAGCCTCGACGATGGACCATCCGCTCACACCGCTCCTCAAGAAGGACTTCGACTTCGCCGCGGCGCAGCACCTCCTGAACCGCGCGGGGTTCGGCGGGACGCCGCAGCAGGTGCGCGCCCTCGTCGAGCTCGGCCTCGACGGCGCGCTCGATCTGATCATCGAGTACGACGCCGCCGACCGGAAGCGCGAGCGGAAGTCGGAGGACGCGGCGCCCGCGCGCGACCGCGGACCGCTCTTCGTCCACGGCGACTTCAAGCCCGACGTCCTGCGCGAGGAGTCGCCCGAGGAGCGCGCCGAACTCGCCCGCGCGCGCGAGGCGAAGGACGAGGAGACGATCGCGCGCCTGCAGGCGCTGCGGCAGCAGCGCGAGCGCGACGACCGCGAGCAGCTGGCGCTGATGCAGAAGACGTGGCTCCAGCGCATGATCGAGACGCCGCGGCCGCTCGAGGAGAAGCTCACGCTGTTCTGGCACGGGCACTTCGCGACCGGCTACCGCACCATCGAGAACAGTTGGCACATGGCGCTCCAGAACGAGATGTTCCGGCGCCACGCCTCGGGCGACTTCACCACGCTCGTCCGCGGGATCATCAGCGACCCCGCGATGCTGCGGTACCTCGACAACAACCAGAACCGCCGCCGCAGCCCGAACGAGAACCTCGCGCGCGAGCTGATGGAGCTCTTCACGCTCGGCGAGGGCAACGGCTACACCGAACGCGACATCAAGGAGGGCGCGCGCGCGCTGACCGGCCGCACCTACCGCGGCAACGAGTTCTTCTTCGACAGGCAGCAGTTCGACCCGACGCCGAAGACGATCCTCGGCCGCACGGGAAACCTCGACGGCGACGGCTTCGTCTCGGTGATCCTCGAGCGCCCCGAGTGCCCGCGCTACATCGCGTGGAAGTTCTACCGCTTCTTCGTGAGCGACGCGCCGAAGCTCTCGCCCGAGGGCGTCGAGTGCATCGAGCGGCTCGCGGACGAGTTCCGCCGGAACGACGGCCGCATCCGGCCGACGCTGCGCACGCTCTTCCGCTCGCAGCACTTCTACGCGCCGGAGAACCGCCTCGCGGTCGTCAAGAGCCCCACGCAGCTGATCGTCCAGACGATCCGCAGCCTCGGCACGCCGCCGCGCGAGATGAAGTCGCTCGTCGACGCGGGCGATCTGATGGGACAGCAGCTCTTCCAGCCGCCGAGCGTGAAGGGCTGGGACGGCGGCCGCTCGTGGATCAACACCGCCACGCTCTTCGTCCGGCAGAACGTGGTCGTGTACCTCGTCACCGGGAAGCGGCCGAAGGGCTTCGACTGGAACGAAAGCGAGATGAAGTACGACTCGTTCCCGCTCGTCGCGCACCTGCGCGATTCGCTCGGCGGCCTCGACACCGACGAGACGATCCGCGCGCTCGCGTCGTTCGCGCTCGGCGGCTCGGTCGCCCCCGAACGGCTCGACCAGCTCGGGCGCTTCCTCGACGACCTCGACCAGACCGGACGCGAGACCGCGATCACGAACGACCGCATCAAGGCGCTGCTCTGCCTGATCGGCGCCATGCCCGAGTACCAGCTCTGCTAGACGCGACGCCACGGACGCACACCATGCACGACGCCCCCTTCACACGACGGCTCTTCCTCCAGCGCGGCTGCGCGCTCGCGTCGCTCGCGGCCACCGTCCCCTGCTTCGTCGAGCGCAGCGCGCTCGGCATGCTCGGGAATCCGCTGCTCTCGTCGAACCCCGGCGTGCCCGACCACCGGATCCTCGTCGTGATCCAGCTCGGCGGCGGCAACGACGGACTCAACACCGTCGTGCCGTACGGCGATCCCGAGTACTTCAAGGCGCGGCCGAATCTCGCGCTGCAGGCGCCAGGCGCATCGGGGAACGGTGCCGCGCTCCAGCTCGACCAGCAGCTCGGGCTGGGCCTGCATCCGTCGCTCGCGCCGCTCAAGTCGCTCTACGACGAGGGGCTCGTCTCCGTCGTGCAGGGCGTCGGATATCCGAACCCGAACCGCTCGCACTTCACGTCGATGGACATCTGGCACACCGGACGCCTCGATGCGAAGGGCTCGGGCTGGATCGGCCGCTACTTCGACGCGACGTGCAACGGGACGCCGATTCCCGAGGGCGCCGTCGCGGTCGGTCGCACGGCGCCGCTCGCGATGGAAGGCAACATCCAGAAGCCGATCTCCTTCGAGAGCCCCGAGCTCTTCCGCTGGCTCGGCGAGGATCTCCATCCCGCGATGAAGGATCCCTACGACGCGATCAACCGCACCGGCGCCGTCGCCGGCGCGGGCGGCGACACGCAGAAGGACTTCCTCATGCGCACCGCGCTCGACGCGCAGGTCGCGAGCGACCGGATCATCGCCGCAGTGTCGAAGACGCCGCTCGTCCGCTATCCGGAGTCGGCGCTCGGCCGGCAGCTGCGCACGATCGGCGCGATGATCCGCGCGGAGATGCCCACGCGCGTCTACTACGCGACGATCGGCGGCTTCGACACGCACGGCGGCCAGAACACGCGCCACGCGCAGCTGCTCCGGCAGATCGGCGAGGCGATCGAGCCGTTCCAGCGCGACCTCAAGGCGCAGGGCAACGACGCGCGCGTGGTGACGATGGTGTTCAGCGAGTTCGGCCGGCGCGTGAAGCAGAACGGCTCGAACGGCACCGATCACGGAACCGCCGCGCCCGTCTTCGTCATCGGATCCGGCGTCAAGCCGGGCATC
>JBIIYI010000161.1:0-6465 GCA_044346895.1 Phycisphaerales bacterium | reverse complement strand
AAGGGCATACATCCCAAGCCCTGACCAACCGCCCACACACGGAGCCGTATCTCTAAACACACAATCCGTCACCATCGCCGCGTCATCGCGCGTGAACAATCCGCCGCCGCGTGGCGCGGTGTTTCCCGCAAAATCGCACCCCGTGAGCATGATCGCGCCGTTCGCGTTGAAGATCGCGCCGCCCTCGGCGCCCGCCGAGTTCGAGTGAAAGTCGCAATCGGAAATCACCGACGCGCTATTCAAGAGTCGCAACGCGCCGCCTGAGGCAACGCCGCCCGTCGCGACGTTCGAGGTGAACCAGCAGCCATCGATCCGCGGGCTTCCGTTCACCACATACATGCCACCACCCGCGGACGATCGGCCGCGATGAATGCGCACGCCGCGCACGACCGTCGCCTCCGTCTCGTTGAGCGTCGCGACGATGCAACGCCGTGCGTCTTGTCCATCGATCGTGACCTGTGTCGCCGCGGTCGCCTGCACGAGCGGAATCGCCGCTTCGAGCACGACCGCCTTTCCGCGCAGGTTGACGACCTCCGCCGCCGTCGAGGTGTAGGTTCCGGGGTAGACCTTGATCGTGTCACCCGTCGCGGCCGCCGCGTCGACCGCCGCCTGGATCGTCGTGTAGACGGTCGAACCACTCGGCGGGTTGTAGGTGTCGGTCGACAGGTTGTCGACGTAGAGCGTCGCCGACCACGCGGTGCTTGCGGAACTGAGCGTCGCGGCGAGCGCGCACGCTGCGAAGAGACCGGACGCACGCATGCGCCGAACGCCATCCTTCATCGACTTCATGAACGTACTCCTCGCCGTGCGGGCGCGCTCGATGCCGTCACGGTGCGCAGGCAAGACCCGCACGCCCTGAAGCACCAGCAACAGTGAAGCACCATCAACACCGATCAGCCGCACCGACCAACTCCACCAGACCACGCGCCCGGACGCGGACGCCCGGACATTCTGACAACATGGATCCGGGCGTTCCAATGAAAATGCGTCAAATTTCGGTCGGCTCGCGACGCGGGGGAAGGCGACCACGCTGCCGGGAAGCGCACCGGCAGACCCTCCGAGAGCCCTGCGCGGACTCCCGTGCGAGGTCGCCGCATGAAATCGCCGCGTGGAATCACCTCGATCCACCGTTCCCCCGGCAGCTTCTCTGGCGGCACTCCACGCGCTCCGGCCGCATTCAACCCCAGAACCCGGAGGCAATCCGACGCCCATGCGCGGACGTGCGGCTTCCGTCGATGCCCCCGCCGCCGTTCGGGCCCCAACGTTCGGCCGCCGACGTTCAGGCCCCTCGGCTCAGTCCCCGCGGCTCAGTCCCCGCACGGGCCCCAGGCGCTGAGCACCGCCGAGAGGTCCTGCGCGTCGACGGTTCCGTCACCGTTCGCGTCGGCGCGCGGGTAGTCCTTCGGCGCCGAGCCCCAGCGCGCGAGCACGATGGCGAGGTCGATCGCGTGGTCGATCGCGTCAACGGTTCCATTCGCGTCCGCGACGGCGTCGGCGCGCGCGCTCTTCGTCGCACCCGCACTCATGCCCGCGCGCCTCGCACAACGCGTTCCGAAGCCGTCTCGCCTGGTTCCTTGAAATCGTCACGAACAGCGCCCCCCTCTCTCTCCGCAGCGAGCCCTACCGCCCCGAGACCTCCATCAGCCATGCGATCTCGTCGTCGAGATCGCACTCCGCGACGCCTTCGTCGGAAAGCAGCCTCCGCAGCGCGCGCTCGAAGCGGTAGGCCGCGCGCCGCGCGCGCGTGCGCGCCTCGGCGGGAGCGATGCGCAGCTGCTGCGCGATCTCCGCGTACTCGAGGCCGTCGAGGTTGTGGCGGCGGAAGCACGCCCACGCGTCGGCGTCGCCTTCCGCGACGAGCTCGCGCTCGGCCAGTTCGCACGCATCCGAGAGAAGCGCGCGGCTCCACGCGCGCTCGAACTCCACGAACGCGCTCGGCTCGAGCCCCACCTCGCACGGCGTCGCGCAACCGCATCCGCCGCACGGACCGGCCTCGCCGTCGCGCGCGGCCTTGCGCTGCTCGCGCTGGCGCTCGCGCCCGTGGAGAAGAAGCCCGTTCACCAGCCACCGCCGCAGCGGAAGCCCGCTCGCGCGCCACGCGGCGAGGTAGTCGCCGCGCGAGAGCCGCGTCGCGAAGAAGCCGTTCACGAGCGCATCGGGCTCGTCGATCGCGCGCAGGGTCGACGCGCGCGCATACGCCGCGAGCGGCGCCGCGTAGCGCTCCATCACGTGCGCGTTCAGCGCGTCGTGGCCGCCGGCGCCCTCCGCGAGCCGCTCGTCGATCCATGTCGCCTGCGTGGTCGGAAACACGCTCTCGCCACCGCGACCGCCCTCGGCACCGTTCATGGAAGACCTCCCACCGCGCGCGACGGACGCACGCGGAAATCGACCACCTTCGCCTCGACCTCGGCGATGCCGCGGAAGTTCCCGAGCGACGGCTCGACGACCACGTCGATGCGCGTGCCGCGCGCGAGGAGTTCCGCGTGCTCCGCGCCGTTCCACCACTGCATGCGGAGGAACTGGTTCTGTCCCGCGCACGACTGACGGACCTTCACCTCGAGATGCGTGCCGGTCTTCCCGATCGCGCGCACCTGCGTCACCTCCACATCCTCGACGAGCACGTTCGGACGGCGGTTCGCGCGACCGAACGGCGCGAGGCGCGCGATCTGCCCGACGGTCGCGAGATCGAGATCGCCGAGCGAGCACTCGCAGTCGATCTCGAGCCGGGGCATCTGCTCGGGCACGGGCGGCAGCAGCGCGTCGCACGCGCGCTCGAAGGCCTCGGCGAACGCCTCGATGCGCGCGCCGTCGATCTTGACGCCGGCGGCCATCGCGTGGCCGCCGAAGCCGAGCAGGTGCTCGGAGCAATCCTCGAGCACGCGGTGAAGCTCGATGCCCGGCACGCTGCGGCCCGAGCCCTTGTAGATGTCGCCGTTGCGGGTGATGAGGATCGCCGGACAGGCGTAGCGGTCGACGAGCTTCGAGCAGACGATGCCGACGACGCCGAGGTTCCAGCCCTCGTCGGCGAGGACGATCCCGCGCGGCGTGCGGTCGCCCATGCGCGCGCGCAGCTTCGCGAGCGCCTCGTCGAGGATCGCGCGGTCGTCCTTCCTCCGGAGGTCGTTGAGCTGGTCGAGCTTCGCCGAGATCTCGGCGGCCCGCCGGCGGTCGGCGGTCGTGAAGAGCTCCGCCGCCTCCTCCGCGTGACCCATGCGGCCGCAGGCGTTGATGCGCGGCGCGAGCCGGAACGCGACGGCCTCGCTGTCGAGGGTCGCCGGATCGAGCCGCGCCGACGCGAGGAGTTCGTCGAGCCCGACGACGCCCGTATGCCCGACCACCGCGAGCCCGCGCGAGACGATCACGCGGTTCTCGCCGAGGAGCGGCACCACGTCGGCGATCGTGCCGATCGCGGCGAGCGGAAGAAGCGCCAGCATGCGGGCGCGCAGGACTTCCGGCAGCGTCTTCGACCCGGAGTACGTCTCCGCGATCTGCCACGCGAGCTTCCAGGCGACGCCCGCGCCGCAGAGTTCGCCGAACTTCTGCTCGCCGGGCAGCCGGGGATGCACCACGGCGTGCGCCGTCGGCACGGCGCCCGAAGCCTTCAGCTCATGGTGGTCGGTGACGACGAGCTCGAGCCCGATCTCGCGCGCGAACGCCGCCTCCTCCACCGCGCTCACGCCGCAATCGACGGTGACGACGAGATCGATGCCCTCGTCCCTCAGCGCGCGCAGCGCGTCGGCGTTGAGCCCGTAGCCTTCCTCGATCCGGTGCGGGATGTAGGTCCGCACCGGCAGATCGGGCGCGATCGCGCGTAGCATGTGCCACACGATCGCCGTCGCCATGATGCCGTCGACGTCGTAGTCGCCGTAGATCGCGATCCGCCGACGGGCGCGGACGGCCGCGCAGATCCGCTCGGCGGCCTCGACCATGCCGTGCATGTCCGAGGGCTTCTGGACGTGCTTCAGCAAGGGACCGAGAAACGCCTCGCGCTCCTCCCTGGCCACGACGCCGCGCGCGGTGAGCAGCCGATCGACGAGCGCACCCGCGGAATCGCCGCCCGCCCGCGAAACCGCGTCGGAACCTGGTCCGGGGACGTCTGTGGGTCGAATCCACCTCTTGGCGGGAAACTGCATCGGTGGCGAGTGTAACGCGATCCTCGCGCCCGCCACGGAGCCGGGCGGAGTCGCGTGGAGCCGGGCGGGTGCGAAAGGCGCCGTCCAATTTGCCATTTTGCGCTCCCGTTCAACCCCTTCGCCGCAGCGGCCGATCTAACCTCGGCCCACTCCCGACCGGGCCCCGGAGCCACGTCATGTCGAATACTCCAGCACGTCGCTACAAGACCATCCTGCTCTTCGGCGCCCCCGGCGCCGGCAAGGGCACGCAAGGCAAGATCCTCGGCAAGGTGCCGGGCTTCTTCCACCTCGCCTGCGGCGACGTCTTCCGCTCGCTCGACATGGCGTCGGAGCTCGGCAGGAAGTTCATGGAGTACTCGTCGCGCGGCGAACTCGTGCCCGACGAACTCACGATCGAGATGTGGCGGCAGAACATGCACGCCCAGACCGTGCTCTCGATCTACAAGCCGAACGTCGACCTCCTCGTCCTCGACGGCATCCCCCGCAACGTCAACCAGGCGAAGCACCTCGAGCAGTACCTCGAGGTGCTCACCGTGCTCCATCTCGTGTGTCCGGACATCGAGGCGATGGTGACGCGCATGCGTCGCCGCGCGCTCAAGGAGAACCGGATGGACGACGCCGACGAGAAGGTCATCCGCCGCCGCTTCGAGGTCTACGAGAAGGAGACGCGGCCCGTGCTCGACTTCTATCCGCCGTCGATCGTGCGCGAGGTGAACGCGATGGGCTCGCCCTCCGAGGTGCTGCAGCACGTGCTCGAGGTGGTCGTGCCGATCCAGAACGAGCACTTCCGCAATCCGCTCTCCTGAGCGGACGCTGCGGCCATGCGGCCCGGACGCGACCCGCGCGAGGTGCGCCGGTGACGCTGCGATGCGACGTGATGCCGCGTGATGCGACGTGATGCCGCGTGATGCGCTGCGATGCGACGTGATGCCGCGTGCCGCCGAACTCACCGCGCGGCGCGGATCTCGGCGTCGATCGACTCGAGCATCGCCCCCACCGCCGCGTTGAAGCGGGCGCGATCGTCCTCGGTGCGCGCGGCCTTCGCGGTCGCCACGATCTGCCGTTCGATCGCGTCGATCCGAGCGCGGAACTGCCGCACGAGATCGGGGTTCCCGCCGCCAAGCTGGAAGTCGACGAGGGTCTGCCGCACCGTCTCGACCGTGGCCGGCCCGGCGGTCGCAGGACCAACGAGCGCGCGACGGACGGGGACGACGCGCGGCTTCGGAAGGAACCGCGCGACCACGGCCTCGGCCATCGCCTCGCGGCCGGACATCGCCGGATTCGGCATGAGCGGGTTCATCGGATCGCCCTGCGCCTCGAGATCCTCGGTCGAGCCGAGTCGCATCTTCACGTCGCGCGTCTCGGTGACCTCGGCGCCGTCGGCATCGAGCATCGCCTTGCCGGCCTCGTCGCGACGCACGCGACGCACCTTGAGACGCACCTCGTCGCCCGGCTCGAGCGACTGCACCTCGCGGATGAGGTCGTTGCGGTCGAGCATCGGCGCCTCGTTCACCTCGATGACGAGGTCTCCGACCTCGAGCACCTTCTCGGCGGGCATGCCCGGAACGACGCCCGTGATGCGCACGCCCTGCTCGCGCATGATCATCGTCTCCATGCGGATTCCGAGCGCGCCGCGCGGCGACTTGAGGATCCGCTCGCGTAGGACGCCGACGAGCGATTCCCTCGCCTCGTCGCCGAGATCGCGCCGGAGGAGGAGCGCCATGAGTTCGTTCGGTGCGGGCCGCCGCGCGAGGATCGCCGTGCGCGCCGCGGCGCGGTCGGCGTACTGCTCGGCGTCGAGCGCGCGCGCGAGCCGGACGAGTTCGGCCGGCACGTCGATCCGCGCGAGTTCCGCATCGCTCGGAAGCGTGACCGACTGACGCGACGTGCCGCCCACGATGCCGACGCCCGGCCGCGGCGCGAGCTGGATCTGCGCGTGCGCGGTCGTCGAGGAGAGGACGGTCGCGAGCAGGACCGCATGGAACGCGGCGGCGAGCGCGGATCGCCGCGCGTGCCCGCAAGCATGGACGCGCGCGGAACCGCGGGAATCCGAGGGAGTGAGGTGCACCCGGTCCGGGGAAGCCATGCGGCAAGAGTAGCACGGACGCGGCGCGCGGCCGCCCGGGCGACGGCCGAATCAGATCTCGAGCGTGGCGGAGATGGCGCGGGTCCGCTCGGAGATCCAGTCCATCATCCGCACCGTCGCCTGCAGGAAGGGTTCCGCGGGAATGCCCGCGAAATCGCCGTCGCGCGCGATCGGCGACATCGCCTCGGCGACGATCGCCGAAAGCATGAGCCACGGGATGAAGGGCGCCATCACCCGCGTCGGGGC
>JBIIYI010000160.1:0-6557 GCA_044346895.1 Phycisphaerales bacterium | reverse complement strand
GAACCGCTCGCGCTCGTCGTACGGAGCATGGCTACATGACTGGCTGGATGACTGGCTGGATGACTGGCTACATGACTGGCTACATGGAATGCGCGGTCGACGAGACGTCGTGCCCCGCGTCGCGCAGCGTGCGTTCGCGACGCGCGAGCTCGAGATCGTGATCGACCATCATGCGCGCGAGATCCTCGACCGAGGTCTTCGGTTCCCAGCCGAGGACGCTGCGCGCCTTCGACATGTCGCCGAGCAGCTGCTCGACCTCCGCAGGCCGGAAGTAGCGTGGATCGACCTCGACGAAGTCGCGGTAGTCGAGCCCGACCATGCCGAACGCGAGTTCGCAGAACTGTCGGACGGAGATCATCCTCCCGGTCGAGATGACGTAGTCGTCGGGTTCGGGCTGCTGGAGCATGCGCCACATCGCCTCGACGTAGTCGCCCGCGAAGCCCCAGTCGCGGAGGGCGTCGAGGTTCCCGAGATACACCTTCCGCTGCAGGCCGAGCTTGATCCGCCCGACCGCGCGCGTGATCTTGCGCGTGACGAACGTCTCGCCGCGGCGAGGACTCTCGTGGTTGAAGAGGATGCCGCATGACGCGTGCATGCCGTAGCTCTCGCGGTAGTTGACCGTGATCCAGTGCCCGAAGACCTTCGCGCAGCCGTAGGGTGATCGCGGCCAGAACGGAGTCGTCTCCTTCTGCGGCACTTCCTGCACCTTGCCGAACATCTCGCTCGACGACGCCTGGTAGAAGCGTATGCGCTCGCCGGAGAGCTCCTGCTGCACGCGGACCGCCTCGAGCAGCTTGAGGACGCCAGTCGCGTCGACGTCGGCGGTGAAGACGGGCTGGTCGAACGAGACGCGCACGTGGCTCTGAGCCGCGAGGTTGTAGACCTCGTGCGGCTGGATCTGCTGCATGAGCCGGGAGAGTCCGTTCGCATCCGCGAGGTCCCCGTAGTGGAGCTTCAGGCGCTGGGAGGACTCGTGGGGGTCCTGGTAGAGGTGGTCGAGCCGGCCCGTGTTGAAGGACGAGCTGCGGCGGATGATGCCGTGGACCTCGTAGCCCTTCGAGAGCAGCAGTTCGGTCAGGTAGCTTCCGTCCTGACCCGTGATGCCTGTGATGAGCGCGCGCTTCATGGGTCGTCCGTTGGGGTTCGGTGTCGGAGGGGTGCCGATGGGGCACCGGGTTGGATGCAGGCGCCTGTGCGCGTCCCCATACTGAGAGACGGATGGGAGAGCCGATAGTACCGGGCGGTCCGTAGGCGGACGCGTCGGGAGCGGTTCGGTTGGAGGTTCGGTTGGAGGTTTCGTGACGTGAAGGTTTCGTGACGTGGATTCACGCCCTTCGGAGGAGCAGGCCCATGCAGACGAGCACTTCCACGAGCCGGGCGATCGTGCACGTCATCGAGGATCTGAAGCCCGAGAGCGGCGGACCCACGACCGTGGTCGTCGAGCTCGCACGCGCGCAGGCGCTGTCGGGTCACCGGGTGGGCGTGATCTGTCTTCACGGCCCGACGCATGGAGAGGGAAGGCAACGACTCGCGGAGAACTTCGAAGCTGCCGGCGTCCGGCTGTTCGATCTCGATTCCTCGTCGGCGCGTCCCGGACGGCGGGAAGTCGTCGCGGCTTTACGCGCGGGCGGGGCCGACCTTGTCCATCTGCACGGAGTCTGGAGCAGCGTGCTCCGGTGGAGCGCCGCGGAGGCTGTTCGAGCCGGATGTAAATACGTCATTTCCACTCATGGAATGCTCCACCCCGATGTTCTGAGGCAGGGCAGGCTGAAAAAATGGGTCTATCTCACTCTATTTAGCCGACTCCTGGGTCGTTGTTCGGAGGTATTGGCGCTGAATGAGGAGGAGCGGCAATACGTGGCGCAGCGGTTCGCGCGACCGGCTTCAGTCTTGCCAAATGGCATCCGAGCAGAGCTTTACGACGGCCTGAGTCCGGACCAGTTCCGAAGATCGTGGCCCAGCATACATGCGCCATTTGCACTCTTTCTCGGGCGACTCCATCCGATCAAGGGAATCGACCTGCTCATACGCGCTTTCGCGCAGGCGCGGGCGCGAGGCCTCCAGAGCCATCTCGTCGTCGCCGGTCCCGACTCGGGTTCCCTGACGGATCTGATGCGTCTGGCGGCTGAACTGGGGGTTTCCCCTGAGGTGCACTTCGTCGGACCCTTGTACGAGGGGGCGAAGTTGTCCGCCCTTGCGGCCTGCACGATGTTCGTGCATCGACCGCGATTCGAAGGTTTCGGACTGACCGTGGTCGAGGCGATGGCGTCGGGGCGCCCGGTCGTGACTACTCCGCGGTGCAGGCTCGATGGGGCGGCGTCGGCGGGTGCGTTGGTCATGGCAGAGGACCGAGATGACCCGTTCGCGGCGGCGATGCTTGCCCTGGAGAGGGACCCGCCGTCGGCCGAAGGCCTCGGGGAGCGCGGCCGGGCGTGGGTTCGGGCCAATTTCGACTGGAAATCGATCGCGCGGCAGGCGGATCGGGTCTACGAAAATGCCTGTTCCGGCCGCTCCAACCCGCGTTGAAATGGGTTCAGCGGCGGCCGACGGAGAGCCGATACATCCGGAACGATGGCAGGTCCCCGCACCAGCAGTCCACTCGATGGTCTGCGTGTCGTTCTGACCGGCGGCGCGGGGTTTCTCGGCCGCGCGGTGCGGCATGTACTCTCCGCGCGCGGTCTTCCGGCGCCCTTCGTACCGCGGCGCCGAGACTACGACCTCACCAGCGAGGCCGGCGTCGCCCGGCTCTTCCAGGACGCCCGTCCCGACGTCGTGATCCATCTCGCGGCGGAAGTGGGCGGCATCGGCGCGAACCAGGCGAACCCCGGCCGCTACTTCTACGCCAACATGGCGATGTCGCTCCATCTCGTCGAGGCGGCGCGCAGCGCGGGTATCCGCAAGTTCGTCCACACCGGAACGATCTGCTCCTATCCGAAGCACACGCCGGTGCCATTCCGCGAGGAAGAGCTCTGGAACGGCTACCCCGAGGAAACGAACGCCCCGTACGGCGTGGCGAAGAAGGCCGCACTCGTGATGCTCGACGGCTATCGCAGGCAGTATGGACTTGCGTCCGCGTACGTGCTGCCGGTCAACCTGTACGGGCCGTACGACAACTTCGATCCGGCGACGTCGCACGTGATTCCGGCGCTGGTGCGGAAGTGCCTCGAGGCGGTCGACGCAGGTCGCTCCGAGATCGAGTGCTGGGGGACGGGCGCGGCGAGTCGCGAGTTCCTCTACGTCGACGACGCAGCGGAAGGCATCGTGCGCGCCGCCGAACTCGTCGAGGATCCGGTTCCGATCAACCTCGGAACCGGTGGCGAGATCGCGATCCGGGATCTCGTCGGTCTGGTCGCCGAAACCTGTGGATTCCACGGCAACGTTCGATGGGACGCTTCGAAGCCCGATGGTCAGCCGAGGCGGTGCGTGGACAGCACCCGTGCGGCGGACATTCTCGGTTGGAAGGCGCGGATCGATCTGCGCGACGGACTGCGCCGCACGGTCGACTGGTACCGTGAGGCGCATCGGGGAGGCCGGGACGTCCGGTCGGGAGGTGATCGATGCGCGTCCTGCTGATCAACCAGACCTTCTATCCGGACATCGCCGCGACGGCGCAGCACGCGCACGATCTCGCGCGCTACCTCGTGGCGCAGGGCCACGAGGTGACCGCGATCGCATCGCGCTCGATCTACGGCGAGAAGGGCGCGGCGCTCCCGCGCGAGGAGATGGTCGACGGCATCCGCATCGTGCGCGTCGGGAAGAGCATCTTCGGGAAGTCGTCGATCGCCGCGCGCATGTTCGACTTCGGCCTCTTCTACGCGGCCGCGCTGTGGCGCTCGTTCAACATGCGTCGGCAGGACGTCGTGATCTGCTTCACGACGCCGCCGTTCGTGGCGCTGATCGGCTGGCTGCTGCGGCTCGTCCGCGGCACGCGATACGTCTACTGGGTCATGGACCTCTACCCGGATCTTCCCGTCGCATGCGGCGTGATGAGCGCCGGCTCGCCGACGACGTGGCTGCTTGAGCGGCTCAACCGCTTCTGCATCCGGCGCGCCGACCGCGCGGTGGTGCTCGGCCGCTGCATGCGCGCGCGCGTCGCGGAGAAGGGGATTCCCGCGCAGCGACTCGCGATGATCAACGTCTGGGCGGATCCTGAGGAGATCCGTCCGGTCGACCGGTCCTCGAACGCGTTCCGGCGCGAGTGGGGCGTCGGCGAGCGCCTTCTCGTGATGTACTCGGGGAACTTCGGCATCGGTCACGACGTCGCGACGATCGCGCGCGGCGTCGAGGCGCTCCGGGACGATCCGAACGTGGTGTTCGCCTTCGTCGGCGGCGGCAAGCGCAAGGACGAGCTGATCGGGCTCCTTCGTTCGCGCGGCCTGACCAACTTCATCGAGGCGCCGTACCAGCCGCGCGAGCGGATCAACGAACTCCTCGGCGCGGCCGACATCCACCTCGCGAGTCTTCTCGAAGGGACGACCGGCATCATGGTGCCGAGCAAGTTCTACGGCGTGCTGGCGGCGGCGCGTCCGATCCTCTTCATCGGCGAGCGGACGGGCGAGGTGGCGCGCACCATCGAGGAGGAGCGCTGCGGTTTCATCGTCGCGCCCGGCGACGTCGATGGATTCGCACGCGCGCTGCGTCGGCTGGCGACCGACCGCGAGCTTGCGGCGGAGATGGGCGAACGCGCCCGCCGCTACATCGTCGAGCGGGCGGGCGCGCCGCACGCGATGCGCCGCTGGAACGAACTGCTCGTCGAGGTGGCGGGCGCGACGTCGCGCAACCGTCCGAAGGAAGCGTGAACATGGGCGTCACCGAACCCAGCGAACCCGCCGGCGGCGCGCTGCGCGCGCGACGGACGAGTCCGTACGGCATGCGGGAGAAGGTGGCGCGCGTCCTGTGGGGTCTCGCGCAGGCGACCGTCTTCCGCGCGAGCTTCCACAACTGGTACGGCTTCAGGCGCGCGATCCTGCGCATGTTCGGAGCGCGGCTGCACGCGACGGCGAACGTCCGACGCACCGTCACGATCGAGTGTCCGTGGAATCTCGCGATCGGCGCCGAGAGTTCGGTCGGTGACCGCGCGGTCCTCTACTGCCTCGGCCCGGTCTCGATCGGCGCGCGGGTCACGATCTCGCAGGGCGCGCATCTCTGCGCTGGAACGCACGATCATCGCCGGGCATCCATGCCCCTCCTGCGCAGCCCGATCGCGATCGGCGACGACGCGTGGATCGCGGCGGATGCGTTCGTCGGGCCGGGCGTGACGGTCGGCGAGGGTGCGATCCTCGGCGCGCGGGGCGTTGGGATGCGCGATCTCGCGGCGTGGATGATCCATGCCGGCAACCCCGCGACGGCGGTACGCGCGCGCGCGTTCGACCGGGGCTCGTGATCCTGCGGCTCGATGCGCTCCGTGGGCCGTGCGGAGGGCTGCTATTCTCGCGGCCGGAGCAGCCATGCCGATCCGCCTCTACAACACGCTGACGAAGTCGATCGAGACCTTCGCACCGATCGCGCCCGACGGCGCGGCGACGTTCTACTCGTGCGGTCCGACCGTCTACGACGACGCGCACATCGGGAACTTCCGGTCGTTCCTCAACGCCGACGTCCTGCGCCGTGCGCTCGAACTGCACGGGATGCGCGTGAAGCACGTGATGAACATCACCGACGTCGGCCACATGACCGAGGACGACGCGGCCGATGGAGGCGGCGAGGACAAGATGGCGGTCGCCGGGCGCCGCATCGCGGAGGCGAAGAAGTCGGGCAAGCTGCCGGCGGGCGTCGAGATCGACGCGGCCGATCCCTACGCGATCGCCGAGTTCTACGCGCAGCGGTTCCTCGAGGACGCGCGCCATCTCGGGCTCAAGGTGGCGCTCGAGGAGCGCGCGCATCCCGAGCTGATGCCGCGGCCGACGCGCTGCGTGCCGCAGATGGTGGCACTGGTCGAGCAGCTGATCGCGCGCGGGCATGCGTACGTCGCGAAGGACGGCGTCGTCTACTTCAGCGTGCAGAGTTTCCCGGCGTATGGACGACTCTCGGGCAACACGCTCGACAACCTGCGCGAGGGCGAGGGCGGGCGCGTCAGCGCGGAGCACCAGGCGGTGAAGCGGCACCCCGCGGACTTCATGCTCTGGAAGCCCGATCCGACGCACATCATGCGCTGGCCGAGCCCGTGGGGCGAGGGGTATCCCGGGTGGCACCTCGAGTGCAGCGCGATGGCACGGATGCTCCTCGGCGACGAGATCGACCTCCATTCGGGCGGCGAGGACAACATCTTCCCGCACCACGAGTGCGAGGTGGCGCAGAGCTGCTGCGCGAGCGGACGGCCGCACTTCTCGCGGTTCTGGTTCCACACCAGGCACCTCCAGGTCGAGGGCGAGAAGATGTCGAAGTCGAAGGGGAACTTCTTCACCGCGCGCGACCTCTTCGCGAAGGGTGTGACGCCCGCGGCGCTGCGGCTCGAGCTGGTGCGCACCCACTACCGCACGAACTCGAACTTCACCATGCAGGGACTCCGCGACTGCCAGCGCATGATCGACCGGTGGGCGTCGGCGCGCGCCGCGCTC
>JBIIYI010000159.1:0-6558 GCA_044346895.1 Phycisphaerales bacterium | reverse complement strand
GGCGGTGTGCCGAGGCCCGCGCCAGAGGCGACCGTCGAGGACGAGCCCCGCACCCACGCCCGTGCCGACCCACGCCGCGAGCATGTTCGGGCGTCCGCGCGCGACGCCCAGCTGCGCCTCGCCCCAGGCGGCCACGTTGACGTCGTTGTCGAGCGCCACCGGGACGCGCAGCTCCTTCGAGAGGATCTCGCGCAGCGGCACGTTCTCCCAGCCGAGGTTGCCCGCCTTGAGGACGAGGCCCTTCTCGAAGTCGACCGCGCTCGGCGCGCCGACTCCGACTGCGAACAGCCTCTCGCGCGGAACGCGACCATCGTCGAGCGCGCGCCCGACGCCCTCGCACAGCCGCCGGATCACCTCGTCGCGCCCTTCGTGCGCCTTCGTCTTGCGCTTCGCGCGACCGACGACCCTGCCCTCGGCGTTCACGACGCCGATCTGCATGTTGGTCCCGCCGAGGTCGACGCCGACCACGACCATGTCCTTCGGAATGCCTGCGATCCTCATGCGGCGAGTGTACCGCTGCGCGCGTTGGGAATCGGTGAACGCGCCCGTCGGCGGCGGTCCCGCGCGCCTCAACTCGCGAACGGCGACGGCTCGCGCGCCGGTTCGGCGCGGCCGGTCCACAGCCGACGCAGGAACCGCACGACGTCGTCGATCACGACCATCGTGGCGGGCAGCGCGAAGAGCGTCAGCACCGTCGAGCTCATCAGCCCGAAGACGAGCGAGATCGCCATCGGAATGAGGAACCGCGCCTGGAAGCTCTGCTCGAGCATGAGCGGCGCCAGTCCCGCGAGCGTGGTGACGGTCGTCAGGAAGATCGGGAGCAGCCGCAGCCGCCCCGCCCGCGCGAGCGAATCCTGCAGGCCGACGCCCTTCTCGCGCATCTCGTTCGAGAACTCGACGAGGATCAGCGAGTTGTTGACGACCACGCCCGCGAGCGCGACGAAGCCGATCAGCGAGAGGAACGTCATGTCGAACCCGAGCAGCAGGTGCCCCCACACGATGCCGATGACGCCGAACGGGATCGCGAGCATGACGGCGAGCGGCTGCAGGTAGCTCTCGAAGAGCCACGCGAGGATGACGTAGATGCCGAGGAATGCCGCCGCGAGGGCGAGCGGGAAGTTCGAGAAGGCGTCGACGAGGTCCTTCTGCCGGCCCGCCGCATCGATCGCGACGCCGGGATGCGCGGCGGCGATGCGCGCGATCTCGGGCGCCATCGAGCCCGCGACGATCTCGGGATTCGTCGCATCGTCGCAGTCGGCGCTCACGGTCACGGTGCGCGCGCGGTCGACGCGCCGGATCGTCGAGTAGCCGCGCCCCTCGCGCACGTCCGCGACCTCGACGAGCGGCACGGCCTGCCCCATCGGACTCACGAGCCAGAGTTCCTCGAGCGTCGCGAGGCGCCGGCGCGACTTCTCGTCGAACTGGACGCGCACGTCGATGTCCTCGCGGTCGGCGCTGAAGCTGTGCGCCTCGACGCCGAACACCGCCGTGCGCACCTGCCGCGCGACGTCGGCGGTCGTGAATCCCATCGCGAGCGCCTGCGGCGTGAGCGCGATGCGGAGTTCCCGCTGCGCGTCGTCCGCGTCGTCGCCGATGTCCTTCACCCCAGCGAATCCGCCGAGCGCCGCCTTGATCTCGGCGACGACCGCGTCGATCTCGCGGTCGTCGGCGCCGCGGATCTCGTAGGAGATGTCCGCGCCCGCGGGGCCGCCCGAGACCTCCTGGAACTTCATCGTCTCGGCCTCGTCGAGCGTGCCTGCGGCGATGCGGATCGCGTCGATCACCTCGGCGCTGCGCCGCGTGCGGCTCTCGACCGGCGAGAGCTCGATGAAGATCTGGCCGATGTGGGTCGCCGCCGCGTTGGTGGCGCCGGTCTCGAAGTCGACTGAGCTGCCGAGGCTCGCCGTGAGCGCCTGCACCTCGGGCTGCGCGCGCGCGGCGAGCTCGACCTTGCGCGCGACCGCGCTCGTCTGCTCCATCGTGGATCCGATGGGAAGTTCGAAGTCGACGATCACGGTCTCGGTGTCGTCGGCCGGCAGGAACACGAAGGCGAGGCGTCCGCCGAGCACCATGCCCGCGGAGACGAGCAGGACGAGCGTCGTTCCCGCGAGCACGACGTATCGCTCGCGCAGGCACCAGCGCACGCCCTTCTCATAGCGCTCGAGGATGCGCTCGATCGCGCGCTCGCGGAAATCGGCGATCGGCTTGAGCAGCGCGTCCACGCGCGAGCCTCCGCGCACGGCCTTCCGCTCGTCGCGGACGAGCGCGTGCGCCATGTGGTTCGGCATCATGAACGACGCCTCGAAGAGGCTCGCGGCGAGCGCGATGAGGACGACCGTCGGCAGGTTTCCGAGCAGTTCGCCGATGTTTCCCTTGATGAAGACGAGTGGCAGGAACGCGACGATCGTCGTGGTCACGCTGCCGACGACGGGCCAGAAGACCTGCGTCACGCCGTTGACCGCTGCGACGAGCGGCGGCTCGCCGAGCTCCTTGTGCCGCTTCAGGATGTTCTCGCTCATCACGATCGCGTCGTCGGCGAGCATGCCGAGCACGATGAGGAGTCCGAACATCGTGATGAGGTTGAGCGTCACGCCCGTCGCCTGCATGAACATCAGCGTGCAGGCGATCGCGATCACGATGCCGGCCATGACCCAGATGCTCGCGACGCGGTTCAGGCCGAGCAGAAGCACGAGGAAGACGAGCACCGCGCCCTGGATCGCGTTCGTCGAGAGGAGTTCGAAGCGGCCCTCGATGATGCGCGCGAGGTCGTTGTGCTGCGCGAGCGTGCCGTTCACCGCCGGCCGCGAGCGGCCGAGTTCGTAGCCGCGCTCCCACGCCGTCGTGACCAGCCGGTCGCCGAGGCGGTCGCGCGGCGACGCGCCGTTGCGGCCCGCGACGTAGCCGCGCACGAGTTCCGCGATCTCGACCGCATCCTGCTCGCCTTCCTTGAACGCGACGAGCGTGCCGGCGGGCAGTCCTCCGAAGCGCCGCACCTGCGGGATGTCGTCGAAGTTCTCGTGCACGTGGGCGACCTCGCCGAGGAGGAGCCGCGATCCGTCGACCGCGCTCCGCAGCACGATGCCGCGGATCGACTCGACGTCCTCCGCGCTGCCGACCGTGCGGACGGAGAGGTTCGCGGCATCGGTGCGCACCGTGCCGCCCGGAACCTCCGCCATCGCCGCGGAGACGAGATCCGCGACGTCGGAAAGCCGGATGCCGTGGCGGAGCAGCGCCGCCGGATCGACGTCGACGTGGATCTCGCGCGGCCGCAGCCCGATCTCGACGAGCGTGCCCATGCCGTCGAGCGCCTTGAGGTCGTCGCGGATCGCGCGCAGCTCGCGCTTGATGTACTCCTCGCCCGCGTCCGACGCGACGGTCACCATGATCGTCGGGAAGTTCGGCTTGAAGTCGAAGACGCGCACGCGCTCGGCTTCGGGCGGCAGGTCGGTGATCTGCTCGATGGCGAGGCGGATGTCCTCGATCGCCCTGTCCGCGTCGGTTCCCGCCTTCAGCTTCACGGTGATGCCGCCGGTCCCCTCCGAGAGCCGCGTCTCGATCCGGTCGACGCCCTCGACGTCGACGACGCGATCCTCGATCTTCCGCGCCATCGACTCCTCGATCTCCTTGGGCGACGCGCCGGGATAGACGAGGACGATGCGCGCGGCCTGCGGCGCCGTCTCCGGGAAGAACTCGCGGCGCATCGAGAGGAGCGCGATCGCCCCACCGATCAGGAGCGTCCACATCAGGAGCGTCACCGGCACGCTGCGCCGCACGCAGAAGTCGACGAGCGTCCGGATCATGCGCCGTCACCTGCGCGATCGGCGCCCGCGTCCGATGGCGATGCGTCGGGGTTCGCATCCGCGGCGGTCGACTCGCCCGGCTTCACGGGCACGACCTCCTGACCTTCCGCGAGGCTGCGGGATCCGTCGAGGACGACGAGCGCACCCGCCGGAAGCGGCTCCGCGAGCACGGCCCAGTCGACGTCGGCGACGCCGCTCGCGGGCACGGGGTCGGAATGGGCGAAGTCGACCGAGATCCGATGCGGTCGCACGCGGCCGTTCTCGACGACGAGGATGAAGTCATCGCGGATGGCGCGGCGCGGCACGAGCGTGTGCGGCGCGGGCCGGCCCGAGCCGATGCGCGCCTCGACGAAGGCGCCGGGCGCGAGCGGCTGCGTGCCGGGACCGGCGGCGTCCTGCGCCAGCTCGACGAAGACCGTCGCGGTGCGCGTGGCGGTGTCGTCCTCGGGCGCCACGCGCGTGATCTCCCCCGCGAAGCGCCGGGAGTCGGCGCGGACGACGATCTCGGCGCGCGCCCCGACCGGCGCGAGCGCGCGCAGCGACGCGGGAATGCGCAATGGGATCTCGATGCGCGAGCGGTCGACGACGCGCGCGACCGTCTGCCCGGGCGCGACCGACTCGCCGATCTCGAGTTCCGCAAGCTGGAGCGTCCCGGCGATCGGCGCGCGGATGGCGCAGCGTTCGGCGGAACTCTCAGCGAGCTTGAGCCGCGCTTCCTCGACGGCCTTCTGCGCGGCAAGCGCACGAAGCCGGGGCGGGATCGACGCGACGGCGTCCTCGGCGGCGACCGAGGCGCGGCTCGCCTGGATGAGCGCCGATCGCGCGAGGTCCACCTCGCGCGCCTGCGCCGCGCCCTCGCGAGCGGCGGCCTCGACGCGCTCGAGGTCGCGTGCGGCGATCTCCTTCTCGCGACCGACCAGTTCCGCCGTCTCCCGCGCCGCGCGGGCCTGCGTCTCGATCACGGCGACCTGGGCGTCGATCGCGCGGATCGCCTCGCGCGCGATCTCGACCTGACGGACGAAGTCGCCTGCGTCGAGTTCGACGAGCACCTCGTCCTTCTCGACGGATCGGCCGACGGCGTAGTTGTCGCCGATTCGCGCGACGACCGCGCCGACGCGCGCGGGCACGTCGGCGCTCACGAGGGCGCGGGCGGTTCCGTAGCCGCGGACGAACTCCTCGATCGCGACCGGCGCAACCTCGAGCACCGCGATCCTCGGCGGCGGCGCCTTCGATGCGTTGCGGCCCGCCTCGGGCTTCGTCGCGACGAGGCCCGCGACGACGGCCGCGCCCGCGCCGACGAATCCGACGGAGACGAGGACGCGGAAGACCACCGCGGAGGGCGGAAGGCGCTGGGGCTGGAGTTGGGATTCGGTCATGGTCGAGCCAGTCGGACTGCGATCGGGGGCCGAGGCCTTCGCCTGGTCCTCGCTCGCGGACGCACGCGAACCCTCGAATCGGGTCGCGCGGGAAAGATGGGCACTATAGGTCCATGGAGCACTTCGACCGGATGGTCGCGGCGAGGATCCATGCCGGCGTACGCGCGGCCGCGCGCCTCGTCGCCTGCGCGTCGAACCCCACGCGTCTGCTACCTTTCGGAGATGCCCGATGCAGGTCCCGACACCCTCACCGACACCGACATCCGGAAGATCGCGAAGCTCTCCCGGCTGAGCATGACGGACGCGCAGGTCCCCGTGGTCCGGTCGCAACTCGCGTCGATTCTCGGCCACATCGCGAAGCTCCAGGCACTGCCGACCGAGGGCGTCGAGCCGATGGCGCACCCGATGAGGATCGTGAACCGCCTCGGCGCGGACGAGCCGAAGGCCTGCATGCCGGTCGAGGAGTTCCTGAAGAACGCCCCCGCCGTCGAGGACCGCTATCTCGCCGTTCCGAAGGTGCTCGGCGAAGGAGGTGGCGCGTGAGCGCTGCTGAGAATCCGTCTCCGAGCCTCGTCGCTTCCGCCACGAAGCCGCTCGTCGAGATCTGCGCCGACGTGCGCGCGGGCCGCGCGTCCGCACGTGCGCGCGTCGACCACTTCCTCGCACGGATCGCCGCCCACGATGGCGCGATCCACGCCTTCAACGAGGTCCACGCCGATGCGGCGCGCGCCGGCGCCGATGCGGTCGACGCCGCCGTGAAGGCCGGTCGCGATCCGGGCCCTCTCGCGGGCGCGGTCATCGCGATCAAGGACAACATCGTGATGCGCGAGGGAAGGACGACCTGCTCGTCGAAGATGCTCGCGAACTACCGCTCGCCGTTCGATGCGACGGTGATTGAACGCCTTCGCGCGGCGGGTGCGATCTTCATCGGGAAGACGAATCTCGACGAGTTCGCGATGGGTTCGTCGACCGAGAACAGCGCGTTCGGCGCGACGCGAAATCCGTGGGATACCGCGCGCGTTCCGGGCGGGAGTTCCGGCGGAAGCGCCGCCGCGGTTGCCGCTGGTTTCTGCGATGCGTCGCTTGGTTCCGATACCGGCGGCTCGATTCGACAACCTGCGGCACTCTGCGGCTGCGTGGGCTTCAAACCGACCTACGGCCGCGTGTCGCGCTACGGGCTCGTCGCGTTCGGTTCGAGCCTCGACCAGATCGGCCCGTTCGCGCATTCGGTGGCGGATGCTGCGCTCGTCTACGACGCGATCGTCGGCCGCGACGAACTCGATTCGACGAGTGCCGATGCCGAGTGCGCGCCGCTCGCGGCGAAGGTCGCGGAACCGCTCGCGAAGCTGCGCATCGGCGTGCCGCGCGAGTACCGATCGAGC
>JBIIYI010000158.1:0-6576 GCA_044346895.1 Phycisphaerales bacterium | reverse complement strand
ACGAGCCTTTCGCTGAATACGACGGCGTCGACCTCGGGACCGCACACCGACTTCAACGCGAGTCAGACCGTCACGAACGCCGACCTCTCGTTCCTTGGCGTGAACTACTTCCAAGTCGACGAGACTTGCGGCAGCTACACCGGCCAGCAGCCACGTAGCTCGGTCAAGGTGACCGAACTCATTCGCATGGGCCTCGGCCATCAGACGATCGCCGACATCAACAACGACGGCGTCGTCAACGCGACCGACATCTCGCTGCTCATGCAGGGCGTCGAGCCGCGTCGTCCGCGCGTGGTCCCTGGCGTCAGCACGGGCACGGCGTGGTGATGTGATCCAGATCCGGGAGACGGCGCTGGAAGGCGCCGTCTCCCCTTCGACATTCCGGGTGGGTGGCGACCGGGTGCACGACTGCAATCTGAGAAGAGGGACCGCCATGTCACGACGACCCACATCGCACCAGCGTCTCGTTCGAAACGCCGCCTTCAAGATCGCCGCGATCACCCTCTCGGCGGGAGGCGCCTCCGCGCAGTACGAGATCGACCTCTCGCTCGAGGGGCCGACGGGATACGTCGCCGTCGGCGAGACGGTCAACGTGCGATTGCGCGCCAAGAGCGACGCCACCGAGTCTCTCGTCGGCCAGAGCTTCTTCGCGATCGACTGCATCCTCGATTGGAATCCGAAGGACGTCGAGTTGATGGGGCTGACGACGACCGGCTCGGTGCCCATGATGTCGTCATACTTCCCCTCGCCGAACGCCGACTACACCGGGATCAACGAACTGGCGGTTCCGAAGGACGGCGACGCGCTCTACTACGCGATCGCGAACTTCGGGAGCCCCGTGTCGACCGCGGGCCTCGGAGCGCAGGTCGTGACGTTCCGCTTCAAGATCCTCCGCCCCTTCGCCTCGACCACGATCGCGATGCTCCCGAGCCTCACGATCGAGCAGGCCGCCGAGACCGCCGTCTACGACGGCACGGTGCCCGGGCTCGATGTCGTCGGCGATCTCGTCCCCGCGACGCTCGAGCAGGAACCGGAGCTTCCCGAGGACCTCGATGGCGACGGCATCGTGGGCGCGGGCGATCTCGCGGTCGTGCTCAGTTCGTGGGGCGCGGGCGGCGGACCCGCCGACATCGACGGCAACGGAGTGGTCGACAGCGAGGATCTCGCGCGGCTTCTCTCGAGCTGGGGCGCCACGACGGGCGCGAAGTAGGTTCGTCCGCATCGCGGAGGTCGACGTGCCGCGGCGACGGATGACGTGCGTCGGCGGCGTCGGCGCCGTTCGCGGCATCGCTTCGCTTCACGCCGCGGCTCACGAGGGGCTTCGCACCGCCACCACGTGATGCACGTGCCACCACTTCGGCACGCCCCTGCCGATCGCGCCCTGTCGGTCGACCTCGTCGTGTTCGACGACGCGCCAATCGGCGAAGAGCCGCCCGACCTCGTCGCGCGCGTGCGAGGTCATCTCGCCCGGTTGGGACGCGCGGATGAACTCGTCGTTCGGACCGAAAAACTGTCCCGCGAAGACTCCGCCGGGCGCGAGCGCCGCGACGAGCGCGCTCCAGCAACGCTCGAACGCGGCGGAGCGCACGAAGGGAAGCACGAAGCCCGCGTGCACGAGGTCGTAGCGCCCGGGCTGCAGGGCGTGCGCATGGTCCTCGAGCGTTCCGACGGCGAGGCGGACGCGCGACGCCGCGCCCGCGCCGGCGGCGGAAACGACCGCGCGTGTCCGTTCGAGCATCTCGGGATACGGGTCGAGGGCGTCGACCTCGAACCCGGCCTCGAGCAGCGCCACGACCTCGCGTCCCGGCCCGCAGCCGATGTCGAGCGCGACGGGCGCCCGCGCAGCCATCGTCTGCGTCGATCCTTGCGCTCCGTTCAGCGCGGAACGAGCGGCGCGCAGCACCTCGACCGCACGCACCAGCTGCATCCGCGGCGGCGATCCGTCGGTTCCGGCGAGGTACGCTGCGCAGCGTTCGGGCCGAAACCCCGGAATGTCCGGGGTGGTCGGACCGTCGCAGCCGTCGGGCGGCACGGTGGAACCGCTGAAGATGCGATCTTCGCGCACCCGATGATTGTGCGCGATCGGCCCGGGTGGTGCAACCGACGGGGAACCTGCGATCATGAAGGTGACGATGTCCGACGTACGAGTACCCCGCTTGATCTCCTCGACTCGCCTGAGCGCCCTCCTGCTCGCATCGCTCGCGCTTGCCGGGTGCGATGGCACGGCGGGCACGTCGGGCACGAGCGCGAACGGCGGCGAGGACTCCGCCCGCGACGCCTCGACCGACGCCTCGACCAACAACTCGACCAACAACTCGACCAACGACTCGACCAACGCCGAGCCCGCATCGCCGCTCCGCATCGAGCCGACCGAACTGGATATGGGAGACCTCCTCCCCAACACGCCCGTCGAGAAGTCGGTGCGCCTCACGAACACCGGCGCGACGCCACTCCTCATCAGGAAGGCGCTCGCGGACTGCGGCTGCACGACGCCGACCTGGCCGAGCGACCCGATCGCGCCGGGCGCGTCGGTCGACACCATCATCACGATGGATGCGGGCAACCAGCAGGGCCTGGTGCTCGTGAAGCGCGTCACCTTCGACCTCGAAGGCGCGGATCCGGCCTTCCTCACGGTGAAGGGGCGCGTGGGCTCGTACCTCGCCTTCGAGCCGTCGACCGTGGAGGGGCCGAAGGACGACGATGCCGAGCCGCCTGCCGCGACGATCGTCGTGCGTTCGGTCGACGGCACGCCGTTCACCGTCGTCGCCGTCGATCCGCCGATCGCGAAGGCGCTCGCGACAACGCCTGCGCTCGAGCAGCGGGTCGAGATCGACTGGACCCGATGGCGCGAGGAGGGCAAGCCGGTGCGCGTCGGCATCGAGACCGATCACCCGATCGGGCCGCCGCTCGGCATCCTCATCCGTCGATCGCTGCGGGGAAATCCGAATGCGCCGAAGTCCGACCCGCCGAAGGAACAGTGAAACGGAGCCCATGATGACGACCGCGACCCGAA
This sequence comes from Phycisphaerales bacterium, assembly GCA_044346895.1. Lineage (GTDB taxonomy): Bacteria > Planctomycetota > Phycisphaerae > Phycisphaerales > SM1A02 > QWPT01. The sequence goes on along the minus strand of JBIIYI010000158.1, from coordinate 3,563 downwards.
TGCTGCTCGTTCTGTATCCCTCGATGCTGCTCGCGACCGCGCCGGTGCTGGCGCAGGCTTCTCCGCCCTCCGCTCCACCGGCATCCGCGCCGAAAGCCGCCTACCGCATCGAGATGCCCGGCGTCCATCCCGGCGCGCGCATCGAGTTCCCGCAGATGGGCACGTTCGTGAAGGGCTCCGCCGTGCGTGCGTTCGAGCCGGGCGTCACGTACGTCTTCGACTTCTTCAACACGAAGTGCAACCTCTGCGCGGCCGCCGCGCCGAACGTCGCCGAGTGGGAGTCGCTCTATGCGGCGAAGAAGTTCGAGTTCATCGCCGTGACGTGGGAGAAGGACGACGTCGTCCGCGGCTGGCTCGCCGACCCGAAGCACGCGGAGCATGCGCCCGCGCGCGTCGTGTCGGATCCGGCCGAGGCCGCGGCCAAGGCGATGCAGTACCCCACCTTCCAGAACCAGGCGCCGCGGCTCTTCGTCGTGCGCGACGGCGTCGTCCTCTGGTACGGCCATCCCGAGTTCGCCGAGAAGCCGCTTGCGGAGATCGCCGCGGGCACGTGGAACCCGGAGACGGTTCGGGCCGAGTTCATCGAGCGCGCGCAATGGGCGAGGGCGCTCGAGGACATCCAGAAGAAGTCGAAGGATGCTGAGCGCACCGGCGCGTGGCAGGATGTCTTCGAGCTCTACGACGGCGTGGCGGCGGCGCTGCCCTCGCGCGCGGATTCGCTGCGCGCCCAGCGCTTCGTCCTGATGATCGGCACGGCGAACAAGGTCGACGAGGGGTACGCCTACGGCCGCCAGCTCGCGCTCGCCGCCGCTAAGGACAAGGGCGTCCTCGGAAATCTCGCGCGCGGCGTGCTCGAGGCGCCGACGGTGCGCCGTCGCGACGTCGATTTCGCGATGGCGCTCGCGATGGCGGCCGATCAGATCGGTGAGATGAAGGATGCGAAGGCCGCCGAGGTCGTGGCGCTCGCCCATTTCTCGAAGGGTGACCGCAACGCCGCCCTCGAGGCGATCGACCGCGCGATCCGCTTGCAGACCGACCCGAAGGTCCGTCGCGCCTACGAGGCGACCCGCGCCCGCTTTCAACGCGACAACCCCGGGCCGAAGCCCGCGGGTTCCGGCGGCGCCGCTCCGCCGCGCGCGACGGGTTCGTGAACGAAGGGAAACGGCCCGCGGACGCTGCGTGCGTCCGCGGGCCGTTCGTTTGAAGACTGAACCGGAGGTCGGAGCGGTTCCGGCGCGCGCGGGACTCGTCTGATTCGAGATGCGCTTTCGGCGTCCGACTCAGCGGGCTGCGGCGACCGCCGACTTGATCGCCGCGAAGTCGACCTGCGTCTTCGGGATCTCCGCTTCCCACGCGTACGCGATCTTCCCGTCCGTGCCGATCACGTACGCGGCGCGCTTGGTGACGCCCTTGAGACCCATCAGGTCTGCGTGCAGCGCGTCGTACTGCGCCGACACCGTCTTGTTGAAGTCCGAGAGGATCGGGAACGGCAGGTTCAGCTCGGCGCGGAACTTGTCGGCCACGAACGGACTGTCGATCGAGACGCCGAAGACCCTGCAGCCGAGCGAACTCCACTCGCCCCAGTGGTCGCGGAAATGGCACATCTCCTCAGTGCAGACCGAGCTGAAGGCCAGCGGGAAGAAGAGGATCACGACCTTCTCGCGACCGAGAACCGCGCCGACGTCGACCGGCTCGCCTGGCTTCGCGGGCAACTCGAACTTCGGGGCGGTCGTTCCAACGGTCAGTGGCATGTGCGATCTCCTGCGCGGTGCGGCGTGGATAGAGTCGGCGACGCCCCCGGATGAGGAGCATCCGGCGGGGGCCGAGAATGTAGCCGTGTCACAACCGCCGTGCGCCGGCGAGGAGCACCCGGCGCTGGCCGTTCGGCCGAGGGACGGGCGAAAATGCCGTCTTGTGCACATTCCGTTTGGAGCAGGTCATTCTGGAGTTATGTTCCGCCCATTCTGTGCGGATGCGTCCGCACGGATTCCGCATGGCCCAGCCCGGGTCGAACGGCAGAGCCCGTGTTGGAGAGAACACCTGCTCTGCTGGCCGATCCCCGGCGTGTTCCGTGCGGAGAAACGTGCGATGCACGTCGTTTGGATCGCGGCACGTTCACCGGGATCCGGAGCCGGTCCGAGTGCAAGAGACTGTGAGTCAACGAGTTAGGAGAACACAAGATGCGTTCGAGGAACTGGACTTTCATCTGTAGCGCGGTGGCTTCGGCCGCTGCGACGGGCGCCGCGATGGCGCAGAGCGCCACGTGCGCCGGTGCGCCGTCGGTGGTCGTGGGCGACAACGTCTACATCTGCGACGCGGCCTTCGGCAACCAGCTCACCCAATCGAGCCTCACCGGTGGCACCACCACCATCTACAAGGCCGGCTGGTTCACCTTCACGCCGACGGCGACCGGTTCGTACACGCTCGGCGTGTGCGGTTCGAACGTCGACACCAAGATGGCGATCGGCACCGCCTGCGCGGCCAGCCCGACGACCACCTTCAACGTCCTTGCGTACAACGACGACTCCTGCGCGTACACCGGCGGCACCGCCCTCTACGCCAGCCGTCTCGGCCCCGGCACCAGCGGCATTCCGCTGACGGCCAACCTCGAGGCCGGCGTTACCTACTACATCGAAATCGGCGGATTCGGTGCGACGACGCTGCCCGCCGCAGGCACGCTCTCGATCGGCTTCACGCCCCCGCCGCCGGCCGGCAGCAACTGCGCCGAGCCGCTCGCGGGCGCCGAGGGCCCGAACGCCTTCGACAGCACCGACTCGACGACGCAGACCGCGATCGTCGGTTGCGGCACGACGCCGAACCACACGATCTACAAGTCGATGTACTTCACGTTCACCGCACCCGCGACGGACAGCTACTCGTTCTCGCTCTGCCAAGGTGCGACGTTCGACACGCGCATCGCGATCATGAACGACTGCACGCCGGCCAACGGCGTGCTCGCCTGCAACGATGACTCGTGCGGACTCCAGTCCGCCGTGACCACCGGTCTCACCGAAGGTCAGTCGGTCATCGTGGTCGTCGGCGGCTTCGGCTCCGGAGGCGGCGGCCCCGGCACGCTGACCATCGCCGCCACGGGCGGCGGCGGCGGCGGTGGTGGCGGCGGTTGCGGTCCCAAGAACACCGAAATGTTCGTCGGTCCGAACGACTTCACCTCGGTGGCTGGCTCGGGCGACCTCGACCTCACCGGCATCTGCGATCCGGGCCCGTACGGCACCGATCTCGTCTACAACGTGACGTACTACCGCTTCACGCCGCCGGCGACCGACATCTGGACGCTGACGACGTGCGAGGGTACGGGTTGGGATACCCGCATCGCCGTCCTCGGCAACTGCGATCCGACCTCGACGATCGCGTGCAACGACGACGACCTCGCCTGCGCCAACTTCACGTCGACCCTCGAGTTCAACGGAACGATCAACGAGGAAGTCGTGATCGCCGTCGGCGGCTACTCCGCAGCCGACTCGGGCCCCGGCATCCTGACGATCATCCAGGGAAGCACCGCGATCCCCTGCGGCGATCCGACGGCCGGCGACTGCTGCGTCGCG
>JBIIYI010000157.1:0-6601 GCA_044346895.1 Phycisphaerales bacterium | reverse complement strand
ATGCGTGGGAAATCGGAAGCCCTTGGGCGACACGGGAAGTCGTTTCCGGGGCTGTTTCGGGCAAGATCGGTGACGATCGAAGCTCTTTCGATGCCAATCTCTCGTGAATGCCGGCCTAGCCCAGCCGGTCACCATCGACCGCAAGCGACCAGTATGGGAGCTGGTGAGAGTTTGAGCGCGCACACGAGCGTGGCCCGCACTCTCTCCCACATCCGAAGGAGGTTCCATCATGAAGCCCCTGATTCGCCTCAATCCGACCTCGACCCTCACCGAGCCGAAGTCGATCGATTCAGTGAGTTCTCGGACGGAGGCTCGAGACCGCCTCGGTGCGTCGAACGCCGCTCCGCGGCCGTCGACCGCAGACTCGCCGCTTGCGCGCGCTCAGCGTCGGGTCGGGCTGTCGGTTCGCTCGCGCAGCAGCCATCCCAACCCCACGTCGTCGAAAAGCGCACCAGCCCGCTCCGTGACGGGCGCGGACGCCGCCTCCCCAGAACTGCGACCGCTGAACGACGCGGACGAGCGGCTCCTAAAGACGCTTCTCTCGGAGCCGATGGACTACATCGACCACCCGGAGTACCACCTCCCCGGCGCCGAGGAGCGCATCTACGGGCTCGCCGAGATCGAGCGCCCGGATGTGACGTGGTACCGCCCGCTCATGGATGACTTCATCTCCTCCCGGAGCCGCGGGACCCGCACCCCGAAGTCGCAGTCGACGATCCTGCTCACGGGCGCTCAGGAGCGGGTGCTGTTCATGAAGTACAACTTCGCCCGCTTCCAGGTGTCGGAGATCCAGCAGAAGGCTGCTGGCCGCGCGCTCACGCTCGCGGAGGCGCGGACGGTCCTGCGCTGGCACGCCATCGCAGACCAGTACCGTCGGCAGCTCGCCGAGACCAATCTCGCACTCGTCCTCGCGATGGCCAAGCGCGTGCGGCTCTCCGAGGTGGATTTCGCCGACCTCATCGGCGAGGGCAACATGGCGCTCATGCGCTCGGTGGACAAGTTCGACTGCGGCCGCGGCTTCAAGTTCTCGACCTATGCGTGCCGGGCGATCCTGAAGGCGTTCAGCCGCCACGGCATCAAGGTCTCCAACCATCGGAAGCGCTTCGGCGCGGAGTACGACCCGATCCTCGAGAAGTCGAACCACCTCGAGACGCTGCGCGCGACGCACGAGCAGGACTGCGCGGACGAGGTCAAGCACATCGTCCTGACCAACAAGGCCGATCTTTCGGACATCGAACGGGAGGTCATCAGCCACCGCTTCGGCCTCGGATCGTCGGCGGATCGGCAGCGCATGTCCGGCGGAGACGCCGGCGGCCCGGTGGATCCCGCCGCTCGACTCTCCGGCGGGCTTGCCATCGGATCGTTCACCGCGGCGAACAGCTCGCAGCTCACGCTCGAGCAGGTCGGACAGGTCATCGGGGTCACGAAGGAGCGCGTGCGCCAGATCCAGAACAAGGCGCTTGAGAAGATCCGGCTCGCCCTGCAGGAGGCGAACCCGGATGCGGCCCGACAGCTGGCGGACGATCTCGCCGAACGGCAGGGACGACGCGGGCGTTCGAGCGAGCGCCCCGCCGGGAGCGATGCGACCTCCAACTGATCTCCACCCGACTCCCACCCGACCTCCACCTGACCTCCACCTGACTTCCGACAGACCCCTGACGGCCCTTCATCTACAACCGGGCGGCGTGAACCCCTCGCGGAGTTCACGGCCGCCCGGTGCGCTTGCGGGCCGCCCCGAACGTCGCGGGTACACTGCCAACCCCCGCCGCTCCCGTCACCCGACGTCGGGAGCTCCATCCTGAAGCAGCAACCGCCATGACGCACGCCGCCACGTCCAGCCGGACCAAGGTCTTCCCCACGCCTTCTGCCGCCCTCGAGGGCCTGGTCCGCGATGGGATGACCGTCGCCGTCGGCGGCTTCGGCCTCTGCGGCATCCCGGAGCAGCTGATCCTCGCGCTTCGCGATTCGGGCGCCCGGAACCTCACCGCCGTGAGCAACAACGCGGGCGTCGACGACTGGGGGCTGGGCCTCCTGCTCCAGACGCGGCAGATCCGCAAGATGATCTCGTCGTATGTCGGTGAGAACGCGGAGTTCGAGCGCCAATACATGTCCGGAGAACTCGAACTCGAGTTCAACCCGCAGGGGACGCTCGCGGAGCGCATGCGGGCCGGAGGTGCCGGGATCGCCGGCTTCTACACGCGCACGGGCGTCGGCACGATCGTGGCCGATGGCAAGGAGACCAAGGACTTCGACGGCGAGCTCTACGTGCTCGAGCGCGGGATCCGGGCGGACCTCTCGCTCGTGAAGGCCTGGAAGGCCGACGAGTCGGGCAACCTCGTCTTCCGGAAGACCGCGCGCAACTTCAATCCGATGGCGGCGATGTGCGGCCGCGCCTGCGTGGCCGAGGTCGAGGAGATCGTCCCGGTGGGGAGCCTCGATCCCGACCACGTGCACACGCCTGGCATCTACGTCGACCGCATCGTGCGCACCACGTCGGTGAAGCGCATCGAGCAGAGGACCGTGCGCCCGAATGCAGGGTGATTATCGGCCACAGCGCACTCCGCTGTCGGCCGACGCCGGATGGAGCCGATGGGCGAAATGGTCGATCTCCGGATCCTCCCGATCGTGTCGCCATCTCCCCGTTCCCGAGGCGGATTGGGCAACGGAGAAGGCAAGTTGTGGAACAATCCCGGCATCCCCCGCGGCACCCCGCCGCGGAGGAGCCGAGACATCCCGACCGTTTCCTCTTCGGCGCCCGACGTCGGGCGCTTCGTAGTCAAAGGAGCAGCGCGTGCAACTCTTCTCGACCATTCGCGTCCCGTTCGCCTTCCTCCGCGTCTCCCTCGTCGCGGCAGTCCTCTCGTCGGGCGCGGCCCTTTCGGTGGCTCCGTCCGCCGAAGCGCAGTTCGGCGGACGCGGCGGCATGGCGCAGTTGTTCATGCCGGAGTACCTGTCGCGCGATCTGCCCGTGTTCGTCGACTCGCTCCAGCTCGAGGAGTGGCAGCGCCCGATCCTCGAGGCGCTGCTCGACGACTACAACACGAACTTCAACACCGCGGCCGACGGCGTGCGTCAGGCGATCTCCGGCCTCAAGGACGCTGCCGCCGGCACCTCCCCCGACAAGGTGATCGAACTCGTCCAGCAGCCGCTCCTCCGCTGGGCGGATGAGAAGGAGAAGCTCCGGCAGGACTTCATCGACAACGTGAAGTCGCAGCTGAGCGACACGCAGGCGGAGCTCTGGCCGAAGCTCGACCGCGCGATGCGCCGCGAGAAGTGCCTGCCCAACCACGAGTTGTCCGGAGAAGGGCTCAACCTCCTCCTGATCCTGCGCGAGCTCGAGGTCTCCCCCGCCGCCGCCGACGCGGCGCGCGAGGCGGTCGAGGCCTACGAAGCGAACCTCGACACGGCGCTCGCCGCGCGCGAGCAGATCATGCAGTCTGCGATCGCGGGACAGCTCCGCGCGATGTCGAACCCGGACCCGGAGGCCGGCGTCCAGCTGGCCGAGCAGATCATGGCCCGCCGGGTGGCCGTGCGCACCGTGCAGGACGAGTCGCTCGCCGCGATCCGCGACGCGCTCGGCGCCGAGTACGGCGCGACCTTCGAGCGCCGCGCGCTGCAGCGCGCGTTCCCACAGGTCTATCGCCCCGATCCGATCACCCCGCTCTTCGAGGCCGCCAACGCGCTGCCCGATCTCACCGACGACCAGAAGACAAGCCTCAAGGCGCTGAGCGACCGCTTCAACGCCGAGTACCCCGCGTTCCAGAAGAAGTTCGCCGATGGCTACCGCCTCACCGAGCCGCGCGAACCGCGTCGACGCACCGAGCTCGCGCGGAACCGCGGAGCCGGCAACTCGAAGTACGGCGAGGCGCCCGAGATCGAGGCGCTGAAGGCCGAGCGTGATGCGATGTTCGCCCGATTCCGCGAAGAGATCGCCGCGATCCTCAACGACGCGCAGAAGCAGGCGATTCCGGGAATGGAGAAGCCGGGCGTCGACAACGGCGATCCGACCCCCGTCGGCACGGACCGCAACGTCCTCGGACCGGACGCGGGCAAGCCTGCGGCACCGGGCGGCGAGGAGGTGCCCGGAACGGCCGAGGCCAACGAAGCCATCGGGCCCGCGCCGAAGATCGCCCCGAGCCGTCCGACGAACGGAAACGACTCGGTCGGATCGAACCCGAAGGAAAAGCTCGGGAGCGGCAAGGGCGGCAAGAAGGGCGGCTGACCGGCGTTGAGTGATGTCGGCGCGTCCTGCGCCGTCGAGCCGCCCGAAGTGCGGCGGATCGAGGGCCACACGTGCACACTGCGAGCAACGGTTCATCCAACGGGGCACACGTCGACGCGACCGCGGCCTCGACTCCGATCGGGAGCGCGACGCAGGTTCGCCCCGCGAGCGCGAAAGACGGCGCGAGGGACGGCGCGAAGGATGGCGCGAAGGATGGAATCTCGCCGCAGGAGGCTGCGCGCGAGCGCTGCACGCTGCTCGGGATCCCGTGGCTCGAGAAGGCGCCCGTCTCCGATCCGGCGGCGGCGGAACTGCTCGCTCCCGAGGTCGCAGTCCGACTCGGGGCCGTTCCCCTCAGTTTCGAGGGCTCGCGACTTCTCGTCGCCATGCTCGACCCGCTCGACACCTCGGCGGTCGACGAGATCGCGACGATCACCGGCCGCGCGGTGCGCCGCATCGGGCTCGACGCTCCCGCCTTCCGCGATCTCATGCGCGACCGCTACGGCACCACCGCGGCGCGCATGGCCGAGTCGCTCGCCTCGGACGGCGGCCTCGCCGCCGTCCCGGACAGCGAGCACAACCTCGACGCCATCGAGGCGGACGACGTCCACCGGATGGCCGAGCAGCCGACGCTCATCAACCTGGTGAACCTCATCCTGCTCGAGGCCGTCCAGGGTCGCGCGAGCGACGTGCACATCGAGCCCTTCGAGACCGAACTGCGCGTCAAGTACCGCATCGACGGCGTGCTCGTCTCGCAGCCGCAGCCCCCGAAGCATCTGCAGGCGGCGCTCATCGGCCGCGTGAAGATCATGGCGGGCATGAACATCGCCGAGCGCTACGTGCCGCAGGACGGCCACATCACGCTGCGCTTCGAGGGCCGCAAGGTCGACATCCGCGTGTCGACGGTGCCGACCCTCTACGGCGAGTCGGTGGTCATGCGCATCCTCGACAAGAGTTCGCTTCCGCTCGACCTCGTCAGCCTCGGCATGAGCGAGTCGCACCGCGCGCTCGTCGACCGGATGATCGAGAAGCCGCACGGACTCGTGCTCGTCACGGGACCGACCGGCTCGGGCAAGACCACGACGCTCTACGCGTCGCTCTCGAAGCTCTACGACCCGCGCAAGAAGATCATCACGATCGAGGATCCCGTCGAGTACGAACTCAACGGCATCAACCAGATCCCGGTCAACGCGAAGCGCGGCCTCAGCTTCGCCACGGGCCTGCGCGCGATCCTGCGCCAGGACCCCGACATCGTCTTCGTCGGCGAGATCCGAGACGCGGAGACCGTCGACATCGCGATCCGTTCCGCGCTCACCGGCCACCTCATCTTCTCGACGCTGCACACGAACGACGCCATCTCGTCGGTCGGCCGACTCGTCGACATGGGCGCCGAGCCGTACCTCGCGGCGAGCGTGCTCGAGGGACTTCTCGCCCAGCGCCTCGGACGCCGCATCTGCATGGTCTGCCGCGAGGAACGGCCGATCACGGAGGAGGTCGACGCCCGCCTGACCCCGGACGAGCGCATCCGGTTCAAGGGACGCCAGACCGTCGGCCGGGGCTGCGAGAAGTGCAACGGAAGCGGCTTCCGCGGACGGCTCGGCTTCTACGAGATCGTGCGGATCTCGGCGCCGCTGCGCGCCGCGATCGCACAGAACCGCCCGGTGCACGAACTGAAGGCGCTGCTCGACCCCGACTTCATCACGATGCGCGAGGACGGCATGCGCAAGGCGCTCGCCGGTACGACCACGATCGAGGAAGTCCTCCGCGCGACGCAGGACGTCGACGACTTCACCGAGGATCTCAAGCGGCGTCAGAACGCCTGAGCGTCAGGATCCCGAGACTCACCGCCCGAAGTTTTACCGCCCGAAGTTCCACCGCCCGAAGTTCCACCGCCCGACTCCCATGCCGACCTTCACCTACCAGGCGATCGCTTCCGACGGCTCGACGAGCAACGGCTCCGTCGTGGCTGCGGACCGCGGATCCGCCATGCGGCTGATCGCGCAGAAGGGCGAGACCGCGCTCGACATCCAGTTGAGCGCGGAGGACGCCGCCGCGGCGTCGGGACGCAAGGTGGTGCGCCCGTCGATCACACGTGCGGAACTCGCGGACCTCGTGCGCGAGATCGCGACGGCGCTCGAGGCGGGCCTCCCGCTCATGCAGGCGCTGCGCACCGTGCGCCGGCAGGCGGCGAGCAAGAGCCTGCAGGCGATCCTCGACTACGTCATCGAGCGCGTCGAGGCGGGCGTCCCGCTGCACCAGGCGACGAAGGAGTACGGTCCGCCGTTCGACGACATGACCGTCGGCATGCTGCGCGCCGCCGACGCGTCGGGCCGGAACGCCGAGATCATGCACCAGCTCGCGGACCTGCTCGAGCGCTCG
>JBIIYI010000156.1:0-6606 GCA_044346895.1 Phycisphaerales bacterium | reverse complement strand
TACGCTGAAGTGACCATGCCATGCTGGATGTCCCTACCCGGGTGCCAAGCACGTGCCGGGTGGTGCACGGCACCTCACGGCACGTGCTTGGCACCGAGCGAGACTCGCGCGAGGCTCCGCGCCACAACCGACGCCGCCGCCACCGCCACGTGCCGCTCCCCCCGCGCGCACTCGTCGACCAGCACTTCCGGCCACCGCCGTCGCACTTCCTCCGCAACCGGTCTCCCCGGTGCGAACCGATCGACTCGCGCGATCGCGAACTCCTCGCGCACCAGCAACGCCGTCAGACACTCCGCGTGCATCGCCGTCAGCAACCTCGACTCGTTCCCGCCATGCGACCGCAACGCCCCCTCGCGCGCGGCGGGCTCGACCACGACGACCTCGTGCACGAACTCCCGCCGGATCCACCGCGCGAGCTCCGCGATCTCCGGCGCGCTGCACGTCTTCGAGTCGCGCACGCCGCGCGCCAGCGCCTCCGCCTCGCGCGCGCAAGGCACGAGCACCGCCGCGACCGCCAGCCGCTGCGACCGATCGCCCTTCCCCGACTCGTCGCTCCCGGCGATCGACGCGACGCGCATCGGCGCCGCGCCTCCGTCCGGCACGTCGCGTTCCGATGGGAACGCCATCCGGAAACGCGCGTCGAACGCCGCCGCCGAGTCCTCTCCCCCCGCCTCCACGAGGACGACCGTCCCGGCGCAGCGCACCCTCGTGCCGGCATCGTCCGAGCACTCCCACTCGGCGAGCGCATCCGGCGGGATCACCGGGTGGAAGTCCGCGCGGGCGAGCGCCTCCCGCAGTGGACCGAACCGCGCGGAGGCGCGTCGATAGATCCGAATCGCGGGCGAAGGATCCGTGGCCATGCGGGTAGGCTAGCCGCATGCCGACGTCCGACCAGCCCTCGCATGCCACGAACATCACCGCCATTCGCGCGGCGCGACATCGGATCGACCCGTTCGCGCACCGGACGCCGGTCGTGACGAACTCCACCCTCGACGGCCTCGCCGGCCGCCGGCTCTGGTTCAAGTGCGAACTCCTGCAGAAGACCGGCTCCTTCAAGTTCCGGGGCGCCACCAACGCCGTCCGCATGCTCGACGACGAGGCCGCCGCGCGCGGCGTCGTCACGCACTCCTCCGGCAACCATGCGCAGGCGCTCGCCCTCGCGGCGCGGATGCGCGGCATCCCGGCGCACGTCGTCATGCCCTCGAACTCCGCCGAGGTGAAGAAGGCGGCGGTGCGCGGCTACGGTGGCAGGATCATCGAATGCGAGCCCACCCTCGAGGCGCGCGAATCGACCGCCGCGCGCGTCATCGCCGAGACCGGCGCGACGATGATCCCCCCCTTCAACCACCCCGACGTCATGGCCGGCCAGGGAACGATCGCGCTCGAACTCCTCGACGAATGCCCGCATCTCGACGCGATCGTCGTCCCGCTCGGAGGCGGCGGACTCATCTCCGGCATCGCGATCGCGGCGAAGGCGCTCAAGCCGTCGATCCGGATCATCGGCGCGGAGCCCGAACTCGCGGGCGACGCCGCGGCATCGAAGCGCGAGGGCTCGATCCAGCCGCCGATGAAGCCGGTCACCATCGCCGACGGCCTGCGCACCGCGCTCGGTCCGCTCACCTTCCCGGTGGTGCGCGACCTCGTCGACGAGATCGTGCTCGTCTCCGAAGCCGAGATCGCCGCGCACATGCGGCTCGTCTGGGAGCGGATGAAGCTCACGATCGAGCCGAGCGCCGCGGTCGGCGTCGCGGTCGCGTGCGGCGCGTGGATGCGCGCGCGAGAGAACGCCGGCATGCAGGATGTCGGCGTCGTTCTTTGCGGAGGAAATGTCGATCTCTCGGCCTTGCCGTGGTGAAACGGCCGGCGGAAGCGTTCAAGCATCCGCGCGTCACGCCCCGCTTCCAGGCTTCGCGCCCCTGCGCTCCTCGCGCTCGCGCTCCAACTCGCGCATCAGTCGCTCCATCTGCTCCTCGAGTCGCCGCATGCGATCCTCAGCGACACCACGCGCACGTTCCGCGTCGCGAAGCGCCTCGTCCGCACGGCGCGCTTCATCGGCGCGGCGCTCCTCGCTCGTCTGAGACGCATCGGACGAAGCACTGCTCTCGCGCGCCGCACGTCTGCCCTCCCGCACCTCGTCCAGTCGCTCTTCCATCTGTCGCATGGCCTCTTCGACCAGTCGCTCGATGTCCGCGGGATCCATGCCCATCGCACCTTGCATCGCGGGCACCTGCGGCATCACTGGCACCTGCGGCATCACTGGCATGCGAAGTTCGCGGCGCACGCCGTCGGGACCGACGAAGATCACCATGTCGCCTTCGTCGCCGCCTCGCAGATCGAACGTCATCGGACTCCCTGGAACGACGTCGGCGCCGGACGACGCGCCGAGCTCCACGCCTTCCACCTCGATCGCCGAGAGTTTCTCCGGGTCGAACGCCTCCAACGCGATCTCCACGTCGCGCGTCTCCGCGCCACGACGCACCTTGAGCGCGAGCTTCGTTCCCGGCTCCGCATTCGCCATCAGTCCGCGGAGCTTCCTCGGCGAGACGTTGTCCGATCCATTCACGCCGACGATGACGTCGAAGCGCCGTATGCCGGCGCCCGACGCCGGCAGGCCGTCGATCACGTTCGTGACGAGCGTCACGCGCGCAGGATCGAGCGCAAGGTGATGTGCGAGCGCCTCATCGATCGTGCCAAGACCCGCGCCGATCATCGAACGTGGCGCCGGCTCGGCATCCACCGGCTGAGGACGCATGGGCGCCCCGTCCCGCGGAGAAGTCGCTGCACTCGTCGGACCGGACGCGGGACCGACGACCGAATCGCCAGCTCGATTCGTCGAGCCATCCTTCGATCGACTTGTCGAACTACTCGTCGAACGGCTGGAAGTTCCCCTCGAAGAACCACGCGAGGATCCACCCGAGGATCCGCCCGAGGAGGCCCCTGCAGAACCACCGGAAGGATCATCCGAGGATCCATCCGAGGATCCATCCGAGGATCCATCCGAGGATCCACCTACGGACGACGAGGACTTCGTCGAACTCCTCGATGCGCCTCTTCCGCCCGACGACTTGGAGCTGCCCGCGGCGGACGATCCCGCCGTTGCACCCTGCCCCGTCTCGCGAACCGTCTCAAGCACGCGTCCGTCGTCGCCGAGGAACTGCCAGCCCTCCGCGACACGACGAATGCGCGACGCGCCGACGTCCTTGCCGTCGATGCGCGCCAGGACGATCTCGCCGTTCTCGACGCGCAACTCGAATTCGCCCCGATCACCCATCGCGTGATAGTGCATGGACGAATTCGACGAGGATCGCATGTCGCCCCTCTCCTCTTCTTCCTGGCCCGCGGCGAATCGCGCGCCTACGAAGACCGGCTGCCCCACGGCGACCTTCGAAACGGTCGTGGCGTGCGCGGCGGCCGACTCGGCGATCGCCGCCGCGAGCAGCGCATGGGGAAGGATGAGTGTCAGTGCGGTCGGACGGAGGAGATGCATGAGTCTGGTGTCCATGGGAGTGAGGTCTGATCGGAGGTTCGATCGCCGGCGTGCGCTTCGAAGAATCATGAACGCGAGGATCCGCTCGGTCGGGCGCGGTCCTCCGCTCGCGGAATCACGCGCGTCGGTGCGCGTCCGGAAGGATGCACTATCGCACGGCTTCCGTCCGAGGGCGAATGACGACGGGCCTGACGCGTCCCGTCTCGTCGATCGGCTGCATGCGATACATCTCCGACGTTCGACGAATCTCGTAGATCTGCCGCACGACGACGACTTCGAATCCGCTGCCGTCGCCGAGTTCGCGCGAGCCGAGGAAGACCGGCGGCTGCGGATCGCCGACGAGCGCGCCCTCCTCGCGCGCCTTGGCGAGATAGGCGTCGAACGCGTCGTCGCTGCTCGCGAAACCCGGCGAGAACGCCGAGCCGAGGCCCGCGACGTTCACGGTCGCAGTCGAGGGCGCACCCGCCGCTCCATCCCGTGCGCCCGACCAGTCGCGCGCGGCAAGCGCGACCGCGAGCACCGCCGCCACCGCCCAGCCGAGCCCTGCGCGCGACGCGACCATCAGTCGACCCCGCGCGCCCGACCTCGCTCGCACCGCGTCGACGCGGCCGGCGACGGCGTCGAGCGAGCGGACCGCGCGCGCCAGCCGCAGTTCGTCGGCCTGCCACAACGCGAGTTCCTCCAGCAGCGCCGGCTCGGCCACGCTCCGTGCGCGCACCTCCTCGATCGCCGTGCGGTCGCCCGCGACGGCGCGGGACAGCAGCACGTCGTCCGCGTCGCCCGCGTTGCCCGTGATTGTCATGCTGGTTCGATCGCTCATCGCATCACCCTCCCGTGGACCTCTGGAATCGTCCGCTGCTTCGTTCGCTCGTGATTCCCCGTCGTTCGTGATTCCTCCTCCGCGACGAGCTGCCGCAGCATGCGCCGCGCACGTGCGAGCCGCGTCTCTACCGTCGTCTCCGGCACATCGAGGATCTCCGCGATCTCCCGCTGCGACAATCCCTGTCCGGCCTGCAGAAGCAGCGGCTCCGCGTACTGCGCAGGCATGTGCGCGAGAAGCTCGAGGGTTTCGCGGGCTTCCGCGACCGCATGCCGATCAGGACTCTCGCCGCGCCACGATGCCGCGAGTCGTGCGAGCGATCTTCGCTCGATGCCGCGATCACGCGCAGCCATGCGCGCCTCGTTCACCGCCACGACCCGCAGCCATCCACGCACGCTCGCGGCGTCGCGAATCTCGCGTGCCTTCGCGAGGAACGTCGCCGCGACGTCCTGCAGCAGGTCCTCGATCTCGACACCACGCGGCGCGTGCGCGGCGAGCACGGCCGCGATCCAACGGCGATTCCGCCGCCACACCGACTCGATCGCCTCGACCTCGCCCTGCGCCGCGCGCGCATGCAGCCGCGCCTCCGCAAGATCCTCCACTTCCGCGATCCCGACATCGCTCCCCGACGCATGCTCACCCCGTGCGCTCCCTGCGGAGAGTCGCTGCCACGTCTGGTCTGCGGAGTGTCGCTCTGTCATCGCGAAGGGAGGTTCGATCGTCGTCATCCGGTACGGAGTGCACGCCGACCCGGAGAAGTCACGTGATGCATCTTCCCGACCGATCCGTCCGAGGAACGGAGATTTTCCGTGCGGGGCGGTCGCCACGGCATGGCTCGCGCGGGATGACTCCGGGGACGTCACCATCCCGCGAGCAGCAGCGAGAGATCCGACGCGCCGACCGCACCGTCGCCGTCGAGGTCCGCGTCCGGAGCGCGCGGATCGAACTCCGCCGTCGGATCGATCTCGCCCCATGCGGCCAGGAGCAGCGAGAGATCCGATGCGCCCACCGATCCGTCGCCGTCGACATCGGCGAGGGCGAGACACTCGAGCGACGCACGCCAGCGCAGGCCGTAGAGCGTCACCGGCGGCGGGTCGTCCGGATCAGGCGGGTTGTCCGGATTGATCTCGTCGCAGTCGAGCGCGCTCCGGTAGGCGCGCTCGTCGTTGCCCGCGCCGAGGATGAGCGTCGACACTCCAGGCTCGGTCAGGAAGACGAGCGACCGCGGTCCCTCACAGAGCGGCTCGCCCACGAGCCACTTCACCTCGTTCGGTCCCTCGACTCCGCCGAGGAGATACTGCAGTTCGGCCGGATACTCCGATTCGACCGTGAAGCGGTAGCGCCTCCGATCCGTGCCGTCGAGCGCGAACCACTCGAGATCGCGCGGGCCGCCGCCCGAGGTCTTGCCCTTCATCGCGAGTCCGCACGTGGCCGCGATGCGCGCCGCGACCTGCCCGGCCGCCCAGCCATCGTTGAGCCGGCGGTAGCAGGCCTCGTTCTCGTCGACCTCATCCGCCACGACGATCGCGCAGGGCGCAACTCCGCAGAGGAGTTCGGCCTCGAGCGCGCACATCTCGTCCCACGCGGCGTACGTGCACCACCCGTCGAGGGCCGTGACGAGCTCGCAGCATTCGTAGTCCGCGCAGCCGGCGTTCGGATGAACGGCGTCGCACGCTCCGTCCGACGGGCAGCTGATGCCGTCGCAGAGCTCGATCGCCGCGTCGACGCATTCCTGCGTCCACGCGTTGCTGCAGCAGGTCGGGTCGAACTCGCAGACGAGCGTGCAGCACTCGGGCTGCTCGCAACCCGGCGTCTCGTGCGCTTCGCGGCAATCTCCGGGAACCGGGCACTGCGCGAACGCCACGCCCGTGGTGGCGCACGCGAGGAGCGCCGCCGGCACGATGCGCGCGCGGCGGACGAGTCGGTCGAACGCCCTCCGCATCACGCGCCACCTCCCTTTCGGGAGCTGGCGCCCGTCGCGGCGGGCTTCGGCGCCGGAGGCGTGGAAACAGCCGGAGGCGTGGAAACAGCCGGAGCCGCCATGGGCTCGGCCTCCCGGGTCGGTTCATCCATCGGTCGCGACCGCGTCGCGATCCAGATCGCGACGTCCGCGCCGTCGACGATGCCGTCCTCGTTCCAGTCGTGCCGCGCATCGACGGGCAGGACTCCGGGGATCGGCTTCGGCACGACATCGCCGGACGCGGCGACCTCGCCCGAACCCGCCGATTCCGCGGATGCCAGTCCCCCGCAGCCCTGCTGCGGCGTCACGTTGCGCCGCGTCAGGATCGTGCGTCCGGGC